>JACPTJ010000167.1 GCA_016192835.1 Betaproteobacteria bacterium | reverse complement strand
GTCGGCGGTACGGCGCGAATGGCTCAACGTCGCGCGCACGCTCGAAGTGTCCCCGTTGCGCAAAGCGTTCCAGGTGGTGCTGCCCGCGGCCGCGCCCACCATCATGACCGGCATGCGCATTTCGGTCGGCATCGCGTGGCTGGTGATCGTGGCGGCCGAAATGCTGGTCGGCGGCACCGGCATCGGTTATTTCGTGTGGAACGAATGGAACAACCTGTCGATCAGCAACATCCTGAGCGCGATCCTGCTGATCGGCCTCGTAGGCATGCTGCTCGACCAGATCCTGGCCCGCCTGGCGCGTGCCGTCACTTATCCGGAGTAACGGCTCGTGAGCGCTGAATTCCTCAAGGTGGAAGGGCTGTCAAAATCATTTGCCGCGCCGCGCGGCGGCCCCCCGCTCGTGGTATTCGATGAGGTCAACTTCGCAATCGGCAAGGGCGAGTTTGTCTGCATCATCGGTCATTCCGGCTGCGGCAAGTCGACGATACTCAATATCCTGGCCGGGTTGGATGACGCGAGCGCAGGCGTGGTGGTGATGGCCGGCCGCGAGATCGCCGGTCCGAGCCTCGATCGTGGTGTCGTATTTCAGGGGCACGCGTTGATGCCATGGCTGACGGCAAAAAAGAACGTCGCGTTTGCGGTGAAGTCACGCTGGCCCGATGCCGACAAAACCCGGATCGACGAAATCTGCCAGCGCTATCTCGACCTGGTCGGTTTGACCGGCGCCGAGCACAAGAAGCCCGCCGAGCTGTCGGGCGGCATGAAGCAGCGCGTCGGCATCGCGCGCGCGTTCGCGATCGAGCCCAAGATGCTGCTGCTCGATGAGCCGTTCGGTGCGCTGGACGCGCTGACGCGCGGCGTGATCCAGGACGAGCTCTTGAAAATCTGCGCCGCAACGCACCAGACGGTGTTCATGATCACGCACGACGTCGACGAGGCGATCCTGCTCGCCGACAAGATCATGCTGATGTCGAACGGCCCGCATGCACGCATCGCCGAAATCGTGCAGAACACGCTGCCGCGCAACCGCAGCCGCCACACCATCCACAAGGACCCGCAGTACTACCCGATCCGCAACCACCTCATCGATTTTCTCGTGAGCCGTTCGAAGGATTTTACCGATCAGCCGCCGGAGGATTACGATCCCAGGCATCCGCCGCTGGTCACGCCGGGACTCACCACCGCATCCGCATTACCGGAAACGCTGATTTCACCCCGCGCCGCGCCCCGGCCCGTCGTGGTCAGCATGCGCAATTAGCACTCAACCCTGAAAGGAGGCATGCATGAAACCCTCGAACAAGACCGAAGCCGCATTTCTGGCCGCCGCTAGTTACGCCAAGCCGATGACGCGCACTGACGTCACCGAAATGGTGGTGATGGCGAAAATCAAGAAAGGCCTGTCGTGGCCGAAGATCGCCAAGGCCGTGGGGCAAAGCAAGGAATGGACGACCGCCGCGCTGCTCGGCCAGATGCAGATGACCAAGCCGCAGGCCGAGACCGCCGGCAGGCTGCTCGGCCTGCCGGCGGATGCCGTGCTGCTGCTGCAGCAGGTGCCGTACAAAGGCTCGCTGCCGACCGCGGTGCCGGCCGATCCGCTGATCTACCGCTTCTACGAACTCGTCAACGTATACGGCACGACGTTCAAGGAGCTGATCCACGAAGAGTTCGGCGACGGCATCATGAGCGCGATCGACTTCAAGATGGATCTGTCGCGAGAGGCTGACCCCAAGGGGGATAGGGTCAAGATCACCATGAGCGGCAAGTACTTGCCGTACAAGACCTACTGAAACGGACGCCGGAAGGCGCCGTTTCAGTTGCGCGCGTTGGAACGGACAGCATGGCCGCCGTTCAACGCGCGCTGTTTGTTGCACTGCAATCAGCGGGCACGTTTCTTGCCCCGGGTCATTGCGTTTCGCGACGATTTGGGAGTAGGGTTACCGGCGCTTTATCAACCGATTTCAATGGGGGGAGGGACTTATGCGTAAAGACCGCAGGACGTTTCTGAAAGGTGGGGCAATCGCAACAACCGGGGCGGCGATCGCCGGATTTCCGATGATCGCGCGAGCACAGCAGACTTTCAGCTGGAAGATGACGAGCGCCTACCCCAAGGGTGCTCCGTTTTACATGGATGGACCGGGCAGTGCCACAGATCTCGCCAAGCGCATCGAGGCGATGTCCAATGGGCGGCTCAAGATCCAGGTCTACGGCGCGGGTGAGTTGGTCCCGGCGTTCGAGGGGTTCGATGCCGTGCGCTCTGGCACGGTCGAAATGAACCACGCCAACAGCTACTTCTGGACCGGCAAGACCTTCGCCGCGCAGTATTTCACCGCCGTGCCATTCGGCCTTAATTTTCAGGGCATGAACGGCTGGCTCTACGACGGCGGCGGCATTCCGCTCTGGCACGAGGTCTACGCGCCTTTCGGCATGGTCGCCTTCCCGTGCGGCAACACCGGGGTGCAGATGACCGGTTGGTTCCGCAAGGAGATCAAGTCGATCAACGATTTCAAGGGCCTGAAGATGCGCATACCCGGCCTCGCGGGCAAGGTGTACGCGACGCTCGGCGTGGACGTGAAGCTGCTGCCGGGCGGCGAGATTTTCCCGGCGCTCGAGCGCGGCGTGATCGACGCCGCCGAGTTCGTCGGCCCGTACCAGGACCGCCGTCTCGGGCTGCAGAAGGCCGCCAAGTTCTATCACACCACCGGCTGGCACGAGACCGCGACCGTATCCGAGCTCCTCGTCAACAAGGCCGCGTGGGAGAAGCTGCCCAAGGACCTGCAGGCCATCGTCGAGAACGCCTGCGCCGCGTGCAACGTCATCAGCGAAGCCTGGTGCCAGCGCACCAACGCCGAGGCGATGGAGGACCTGGTGAAGAACCAGGGCGTGACCGCCAAGCCCCTGCCCGACGCAGTGGTGAAGCAGTTGCGCGAGGCGACGAAGAAAGTGCTGGCCGAGGCCATCGCCAAGGACCCGTTGACGAAGAAGGTGCACGACTCGTACATGGCCTTCAAGGCGAAGTACGATAGCTGGGCAGGCTACAGCGAGGCGATCTACCACAGCAAGATCCGCGGTGCCTGAGCAATCGCAGCAAACGGGCGGGCGCGCCGCGAGCGGCGTGCGCGCCCGCATCGAGCGCCTGGTCGATGTCGTGGGCGAGTGCACCTCGTGGCTCGCGCTCGTCATCATCGCGCTCATGGCGACCAACGTGCTGCTGCGCTATCTGTTCAGCATCGGCTCGGTGTGGTCGCAGGAGCTCGAGTGGCACCTGCTGGTGCCGCTCATCCTGTTCGGCACCTCCTACGCGCTGCGCCATGGCGAGCACGTGCGGGTGGACATCGTCTACGGCAGGTTTTCCAAGCGTACCAAAGTGATCGTCGATCTGGTGTCCGCGATCCTGTGTATCGCGATCTCGGCGCTCTTCATCTGGTTCTCGCTCCACTACGTGCAGCAGGCCTACGTCATCGGCGAGGGCTCGCAGGATCCCGGCGGGCTGCCGTACCGCTACCTGCTTAAAGCGCTCATTCCCGTGGGCTTCGCGCTGCTGCTGCTGCAAAGCATCGCGTCCGCGCTGGGCAGCCTCGAGAAGCTGAGGAACAAGGCATGAGCGGCACCGAGATTCTCGCCATCCTGATGCTGGTGGCGTTCTTCGGCCTGCTGATGGCCGGGGTGCCGGTGGCACTTACACTCGCGACCACCGGTTTTGTGTTCGGCTTCATCGGTTTCGGCACGGGCCTGTTCAACCTGGTGCCCGCGCGGATCTACGGCGTGGTGAGCAATTACCAGTGGCTCGCGATCCCGTTGTTCGTGTTCATGGGCGTGATGCTGGAGAAATCGCGCCTCGCCGAGGACCTGCTCGACGTGGTCGGGCACCTCGCCGGCGGTTTGAAGGGCGGCATGGCGCTCGGCATCATCGGCGTGGGCGTGCTGATGGGCGCCACCACCGGTATCGTCGGCGCCACCGTCATTACGTTAGGGTTGCTCACGCTGCCCACGCTCATCCGGCGCGGCTACCACCCGGGCGTGGCCTGCGGCGCGATCTGCGCCTCGGGGACGCTGGGCCAGATCATCCCGCCGAGCTTGATCCTCATCCTGCTCTCGGACATCCTGCAGCTTTCGGTCGGCACGCTGTTCGCCGCCGCCGTGATTCCGGGCTTGCTGCTCGCCGCGTTCTACTGCGTCTACATCGTGATTCTGGGGATGGTCCGTCCGGAGATGGTGCCCGCCGTGCCGCAGGACGAGCGCGACGCGATGCCGCGCGCCGAGCTGTGGATGCGCTTCTTCAAGGTGGTGTTGCCCCCGCTGCTGCTCGTGCTGTCGGTGCTCGGTTCGATCATCGCCGGCGTCGCCGCGCCGACCGAGGCGGCTTCGATGGGCGCGCTGGGCTCGATCCTGGTCACGCTGTTCGCCGGACGCATGTCGCTCAAGGTGCTCAGGGAGACCCTCCAGTCCACCACCAGGATCACCGCCATGGTGATGTTCATCCTGATTTGCGCGCAGGTGTTCGCGCTGGCTTTCCGCGGGCTCCACGGCGAGGACCTCATCAAGGCTTTGTTCGAATTCCTGCCGGGAGGCCTCGCGGCCGACATCTGGTTCCTGATGCTGCTCATCTTCGTGCTCGGTTTCTTCATCGAGTGGATCGAGATCAGCTACATTGCGGTGCCGCTGTTCCTGCCGGTGTTCGTGTCGCAGAACGTGGACCTGGTGTGGCTTGCGATGCTGATCTGCGTGAACCTGCAGACCTCGTTTCTGACCCCGCCTTTCGGCTGGGCGCTGTTCTTCCTGCGCGGCGTGGCACCGGCCGAGATCACCACTTACGACATTTACGTCGGTGTCTTGCCTTTCATCGCGATGCAGTTGCTCGGGCTGGTGGTGCTGTTCTTCTACCCGCAGATCGCGCTCTGGCTCCCCAAGGTGATCGGCTGGTGAGCGAGTCGCGAGATCGCTGAGTTCCTCGCGTAGCCGACCGTCAGGCAAACCGTCAGCGCGGCCGCCGTCCGACCGCGCTCCGCGTAGCGTAGAATCCGGTTTTCGAAAAACTTTCGGTCTATGATCCGCTCGATTTACGGCACGCGCGGCATGGCGGTCGCGCCGCACGCGCTCGCGGCGCAGTCGGCGCTCGCGGTCCTGCGCGAAGGCGGCAACGCGCTGGAGGCGATGGTCGCCGCCGCGGCGACTATCGCCGTCGTCTATCCGCACATGAACTCAATTGGTGGCGATTCGTTCTGGCTCGTGCACGTGCCGGGCGAGCCGCCGCGCGGCATCGACGCTTGCGGCGCGGCGGCTGCAGCAGCCTCGCGCGAGTGGTACACGGAGCGCGGCATCACCGGCAATATTCCGTTCCGCGGCGGGGTCGCGGCTAACACCGTCGCGGGAACGATTTCGGGGTGGAACGCGGCCTTCGAGTTGAGTCGGGAGTTGGGCGGCAAGCTGCCGCTTGCGCGCCTGCTCGCTGACGCGATCCACTATGCCGAAAGCGGCATCGCGGTGACGCAGAGCCTGGCGGCGACCACTGCGGCCAGGCACCGGGAACTGGCGCCGCAGCCCGGGTTCGCCGCGACGTTCCTGCCTCGTGGCCAGGTGCCCGACCCCGGAAGCCGATATACGCAGCCGCGCATGGGCGACACGCTGCGCCAACTCGCGCGCGCAGGACTCGACGATTTCTACCGCGGCGAGCTCGGACGCGCGATCGCGGCGGATCTCGCCGCGGTCGGCAGCCCATTGGCGCTCGCCGACTTGCACGCTCACCGCGCGCAGCGGCGAACGCCGCTCGCGCTCAAACATTCGCTCGGCACGCTTTACAACATGCCGCCGCCGACGCAGGGACTGGTGTCGTTGTTGATACTCGGAATTCTCGACACGCTTGACATCGGGAAGGTCGATCCGGCGAGCGCGGATTACGTGCATCTCGCCGTGGAGGCGACCAAGCAGGCATTCGGCATACGCGATCGCTACATCACTGATCCGGCCGGCATGACGGTGGGTGCCCAGAGTTTGCTTGAGGCGGACCGGGTGCATGAGCTCGCGGCGCGTGTTGATCGCGGCAAGGCAGCGTCGTGGGGCGCTGGCCAGGCTCCGGCCGACACCGTGTGGATGGGAGTCGCGGACAGCGCCGGCCGCGCGGTGAGCATGATCCAGAGCCTCTACCATGAGTTCGGCAGCGGCGTCGTGCTCGAGCGCACCGGCATCAACTGGCAAAACCGCGGCTGCAGTTTTTCGCTCGACGAGCATGCGCTCAACTTCCTGAGGCCCGGGCGCAAGCCGTTCCACACGCTCAACCCGGCACTGGCAATATTCAACGACGGCCGCACCATGGTCTACGGCAGCATGGGCGGCGACGGCCAGCCGCAGACGCAGTGCGCCGTGTTTACGCGCGCGGCGGTGTTCGGCATGGGGCGGCAGGCGGCGATCAGCGCGCCGCGCTGGCTGCTCGGCCGCACCTGGGGGCGGGCCAGCGATACCCTCAAGCTCGAAGCGCGCTTCAGCGCCGAGGTCGTTGCCACGCTGCGGCGCTATGGCCACGAGGTCGAAGTGATGCAGGATTTCGACGAGGTGATGGGGCACGCGGGGGCCGTCGTCCGTCACCCGAACGGCGTGTTCGAGGGCGGCGCCGACCCGCGCAGCGACGGCAGCGTCGCAACGTTCTAGACGCGGCGTACCGCCTGCGGCGCTCACCGGTCGGGCGCGCGCGTCGTCGCCGCGTTGCTGTTCGTGGCGCTTGGGGTCGCAGCGTTGTCCGGCATCGGCGCCTGAAACGCGGCAGCAAACAAAAAGGCGGCCGCAGCCGCCTTTTCAATCGAGCAAAAACTGCAATTACGCCGCGACGCTCTTGCCCGTCGACGTCGGCTTGCGTGCGTATTTCTGCTTGAATTTCTCGACGCGTCCGGCGGTGTCGACGATCTTCTGTTTGCCAGTGTAGAACGGATGGCAGTCCGAGCATACCTCGACGTGCAGCTCGCGCCCGAGCGTGGAGCGCGTCTTGAATTTGTTGCCGCAACTGCAGATGACGTTTACCTCTTTGTATTGCGGGTGAATTTTGGCTTTCATGGCGTTTGCCTCTGGATTGCTGCCGGATGCGAAAGGCCGCAATTATCCCTTACCGGGCGAGGACTTGCAAGTGTCAGAACGGCATGCGCCACTGGCCGGGCCGCCACGTCTCGAGCATCGTGCAGCACCGCAGGATTTCGGCCTTGCCGGCTTCCGGCGGCACGCTGCGAAAGATGGTGTTGGGCGAACTTTCCCCTTCGCCAGCCATTTG
>JACPTJ010000152.1 GCA_016192835.1 Betaproteobacteria bacterium | reverse complement strand
GTTCTGCGTCGGCGCGTATTGCTGCGCAGGGTCGAGCACGGTGACCCGCGTGGTGACCGACGCGCAGCCGGCAAGCGCCGCAGCAAGCAGCGTGCACGCAAATCGGAGTTTGCCTGTCAGGCGCATATCGTATATGGACAGGGCGGAGCGCAAACCGTGCAGAGCCGCCGCCGCATCCTATAATAACGAACCTCGCCGCCGTTGCGCGGACACCTAAGACAGAAAAAAGACCGAATAGTGACCCGGGACAGACATTGCGACGCCGTGATCATCGGCGGCGGCCATAACGGGCTGGTCTGCGCATGCTATCTCGCCACCGCCGGACTAAAGGTACGCGTGCTCGAGCGCCGCGAGCTCGTTGGCGGCGCCGCGGTTACCGAGGAATTTTATCCGGGGTTTCGCAACTCGACCGCAAGCTACACCGTCAGCCTGCTCGATCCGCAGGTGATCGCCGATCTCAGGCTGCGCGAGCACGGCTTGACGCTGCTCGAGCGCCCGATCTCGAACTTCGTGCCGCTTCCCGATGGCCGCTACCTGAAAATCGGCGGATCGGTCGCAGCGACACAGCGTGAGGTCGCCAGATTCTCGGTGCGCGATGCCGAGGCGTTGCCGCGTTATTACGCGATGCTCGAGCGCGCCGCCGGCGTGCTGCGCGAACTTGCGCTTGAAACGCCGCCCAACGTCGGCGGGGGTATGCGCGATACATTCGCCGCGCTCACGGCCGGCAACCGGTTGCGCCGCCTCGGCATGCCGGCACGGCGTGATGTGCTCGATCTCTTCACCAAGAGCGCCGGCCAGCTGCTCGATGCGTGGTTCGAATCCGCGGCGCTCAAGGCCGCGTTCGGATTCGACGCGATCGTCGGTAATTTTGCGAGTCCCTACACGCCCGGTTCGGCCTACGTGCTGCTGCATCACGTATTCGGCGAAGTCAACGGCAAGCGCGGTGTGTGGGGCCACGCGGTGGGCGGCATGGGGGCGATCACGCAGGCGATGGCGGCTGAAGCGCGCGCACGCGGCGTCGAAATCACGACCGGCGCGGAAGTGGGGCACATCGCGGTCGCCGGTGGCGTGGCGCGCGCGGCGGTGCTCGCCGACGGCACCGAAATCGCAGCGCGCTGCGTGGTGGCGAATGTGAATCCGAAAATGCTTTATCTGAATCTGCTCGACGAGCACGAGCTGGACGCCGATTTTGTCTCCCGCATCCGCAACTTCAAGTGCGGCTCGGCGACATTCCGCATCAATGTCGCGCTCGCCGGGTTGCCGGATTTCAGCGCGCTGCCCGGCGCAAGCGTGCAGGAACACCATCAGTCCGGCATTATCATGGCGCCGTCGCTCGGTTACATGGAGCGTGCATATTTCGACGCGCGCACGCACGGCTGGTCGCGCGAGCCGGTGGTGGAAATGCTGATTCCAAGCACCGTGGATGACACGCTTGCGCCGCCGGGCAGGCACGTCGCGAGCCTGTTCTGCCAGCATTTCAGCTACGATCTGCCGGATGGAAAAAGCTGGGACGATTGCAAAGAGCGGGCCGCCGATCTGGTGATCGACACCGTCAACCGCTACGCGCCGAATTTCAAGGCGAGCGTGCTCGGCCGCATGGTGCTGTCGCCGCTCGATCTCGAACGCAAATTCGGCCTTGCCGGCGGCGACATCTTCCACGGCGCATTGACGCTCGACCAGCTCTACAGCGCGCGTCCGGTGCTGGGGCACGCCGCTTATCGTGGCCCGCTCGCGCGGCTTTATATGTGCGGCTCCGGTACGCACCCGGGCGGCGGTGTGACCGGGATTCCCGGACATAATGCAGCGCGGGAAATCATTCGCGACTTCAGGCGCGGCCGATGCAGTTGACCGGCAACACGGGCGCGGTGTAATGGCTGCTGCGCCGCAATCGGCCGTCAGGCTGACGCTGCTGATGTGCGCGGCCGAGTCGCTCAGCATGACCGGCTTCGCGTGCTTCACCACGCTGCTGCCGGTGCTGATGAAGGCGTGGGGGCTCAACAATTCAGAAGCCGGTTTGATCAGCGGCGTGTTTTACACCGGCTACATGCTGGCGGTGCCGGTGTTGACGAGCCTGACCGACCGCGTCGATTCGCGCCGCGTGTACCTGTTCGCCTGCGCGCTGTCGGCGGTGGGTGCGGGAGGCTTCGCGTGGTTCGCCAATGGCCTGTGGAGCGCGCTCGTATTTCAGTTCCTGATCGGCGCCGGGCTAGCCGGCACTTATATGCCCGGCCTCTCGGCGGCGTTCACCGCGGGCGTAATCGCTGCCACTGCGCCCGAACGCCGCGGCGCGACGATGGCCGTTTATTCGTTTTCGGGATTCACCACCGCGTTTCTCGCGCCGCTGGTGTTCGGCGTGGTGCTCGATCTCGCCGGCGGCAATCAGAGCCAGGTCGCGTGGGGGTTCGCCTTCGCGAGCATCGGGATTTTCGGCGTACTCGCGCCGGCGGCGCGGTGGATTTACTGGGGACAGACCACTAAGCCAAGCCAATCGGCGTAGTGGTCTGTCCCCGCACCCGTTAGGGCGTCACTTGCCCGTATAAAACTGCGGCCAGCGCTTTTTGATCGCCGGATTGTCATCCTTGTACATGTGGCAGGAGTTCAGCTGGTAGGGCTTTTTGGTGACCGGCTTGCCGGCGTTGTGTTGTTCGCGCGCCCGGCCGGTGGCCTGAAAAGCGGTAGTGCCGAGCGGCCCGAGCAGCTCGACCAGATGCGTGCAGCCGTTGATGCCGCCCAGGATTTCGAGCGTTTTCCGGCGCCAGCCGGCGCCGATGGTCACGCCTTTCAGTGCCTTGAAGTTGGGGGTGATCGCACCGCAGGTCAAATAGGGGCCCGCGTCGGTGGCCGCTTCCGCGGCGTGGATTTTCATGTCGAGATCGATGGTGAGCCGCAGCCACATGTTGTGCACCGGCTCGCCGGCCTGGCGCGCCTGGCCGGTATCGCGCGCCGAGGTCGCAAAGGGTTTGCTATCGACCAGATGCGTGCAGCCGTTGATGCCGCCCAGGATTTCGAGCGTTTTCCGGCGCCAGCCGGCACCGATGGTCACGCCTTTCAGCGC
>JACPTJ010000145.1 GCA_016192835.1 Betaproteobacteria bacterium | reverse complement strand
GGTTATTTCTTTTCGGCCGGTGCTGCAGGCATGGGCGCGGGAGCAGCCTGCAGAATGCCAAGGTCGGTGAGCAGCCTGCGCGTGGCCACTTCCAGATCCTTTTCCTTCTGCGGCCAGTTCCGTTTCAGCGTTTCCAGGATCTGCTTCAGTTTTTCCGAATCCGGTGCCGCATTGCCGAGCTCGACTGCCAGCGCATCAAATTCGGAATTCATCGCTGCGCGCACGCCATCGAGCGTAGCGCGAATGTGGTCGCGCGCTGTCAGCATTCCCCGTACGCCGTCGATGAGCTTCGCGGAGTCATCCACGGCGGGCGCTGCAGCAGGCGCGGCCGGCGCAGGCTGGGCTTGCGCCGGTGCCGCGGGAGCGCCGCCAGCGGTGACCAGCTTGCCGAGATCCCTGCCGAATTTCGTGGCCGCCTCATTGTTCGTTTTACGCAGGCGGTCCGCGCTTTGCAGCGCCTGATCTTTTTCCTGGGTCGCGGCCATGAGCTTGAGCGTCACCTCGTCAACCTGCATCATGCCGTACCACCATCCACCCGCCGCGCCGATGATCAACGACACTATCCCGATCACGATCATTCTTGCGTCGTCCCTCATTTGCCTGCCTCCGTCACGTTGACCCACCAGATAAAATAAATCATAGCATGCCGCGGCGGCCCTGGCCGTACTTGCCCCGCCCGGCACTAACGGCCGGAACGCAAACGACTGAAATCGCGGGCCCAAGCCCCGGCCCCGGATTTCCAACGCCCGCCTGTTACCGTATAGTGAGCGTTATGAAATTCTGCAGCCAATGCGGCGCGCCGGTCGCACTGCGCATACCTGACGGCGACACGCTGCCGCGCTTCGTGTGCGGCGGATGCCACACCATCCACTACCAGAACCCGCGGATGGTGGTCGGCTGCATTGTGGAATGGGAAGACAAGATCCTGCTATGCCACCGCGCGATCGAGCCGCGTTACGGCTTGTGGACGGTGCCCGCCGGCTACATGGAAAATGGCGAAACCACTTGTCAGGGCGCGCTGCGCGAGACACTGGAGGAAGCGAACGCGCGGGTAGAGATCGGTCCGCTCTACGCGCTCTACAACATCCCGCACATCAGCCAGGTTTACCTGCTGTTCCGCGCGCGGCTGCTCGATCTCGACTTTCACGCCGGCGCCGAGACGCTCGAGGCGAGGCTATTCGCCGAAAGCGAAATACCGTGGGACCAGCTCGCGTTCGCCACCGTGCGCAACACGCTCACGCACTATTACAGCGACCGCCGCCGCGGCGAATACAAGTTCCACATGGGAACGATAGAGCAAATAAAACGGTGATTCGTGGTTCGTGATTCGTGGCTCGCAGCCCGCCTCATATCGCTCGCAGGGCGTCGACAATTTTCAGCCGCGCGGCGCGGATCGCAGGCAGAAAACCGCCGGCCACGCCCATGACCAGCGAGAACAAAAGCGACTGACACGTCTGGTCCCGGCCCGAAACGGCTTGATTGAGATCGCATCCGGTATTATCATGCACATGTGAATATTAATTCCAGCGGGAGCGCGCCATGAAGACTGAACGCATGACGATACTCGTCACGCCGGCGCAAAAACAGGCCATCGCCGCCCAAGCGAAAAAGCTCAACGTGAGCGCCGGCGAAGTTATCCGTCGCGCGGTGGAAGGCTATCGGCATAACGACGAGGAAATCGTCCTGAATGCATTGGCTGACGAGCTCGATCGGGCCGTCAAGGAAGCCCGTCATGCACTCAAAGACGCGCTCGGCGAGACCCGGCGAACGCTCGATCATTTCGCGGCGAAGGCGAAGTCCGAACCACGCAGGGCGGCATAATGGCCGGACTCGATCGCATTATCGACGGCGTCAAAGAGGTGCTGCGGATGACCGATGAAGTCAAGCGTTTATCGGAAGGACTCAAATCGCTGGCAATCGAGGTCCGTGAAATCGACAAGCGCCTGGTGCGCATCGAAACCATGGCCGAGATCGCAAAATCGCATACCGGCCGGCAATCGAAGCGCCTGACCTGAATTTCAGGAGCCAGGCGTTGCTGAGGTTATTAGTCCTGGCCGCCTTGTTGATCGCCGTCACGGCGCGCGCGGAAAGCGCAACGCCCGCAATCAAGGCGGTTCGAAGCTGGCATCTTGCCGCCTCCGATCTTCCGTGGACCGACACGACGCCCGCAACCCACGGGCTGCGTCTTACCCTGATTATCTTCCAGGACACGGCGTGGGATCCCGAAACCACCCTTGCCGCGGCGAAAAACATGGCGCCGCTGCTCGCTCAATGCGGCGTGCGTATCGTCGCGGCCGAACTCCGGCAGCTCGCTGCGCCGCGTCGCTTTCGCTATTATCGAACAGCGGTTTCACGCGAACTGGCAAGGCTTGTACCCGTGCCACGCCCGGCGATCTATTTTGTCGCAGACACGCTGAACCGCCCCGCGTTTGACGCCGAGGCGATCGGCCGCGCCAACAGCGGAACCCGGCCCGAACTCGCCGATACGATCTGGGTCGCGGCGGGAACGCGCGATCTGCACGTGGCGCTCGCGCATGAGCTTTTCCACGTGCTGACGGACAGCGGCGCGCACAACGACGAACCCGGCAACCTGATGCAGTCTGAAACGGCACCGGAGAATACCCGCCTGACCGATTCCCAGTGTGCCGGAATGCGCGCGACCGCGGAACGAAACGGCCTGCTGACGCTGTTGCCAAATTGACGTCCAGGCCGCACCGCCGGCCGCTTGGGCGTCAGCCGAATAACCCGCCGACCCGCGTTCCGGCGATGCGGTTCACCACGTAGAGGCTCAGCGCGCACACCACGATCAGGATCACGCCGAGCGCGGCGGCCTGGCTATGCGAACCCGCGATGTAAAAAGTGAATATCCCGAACGGAATCATCTCCCAGCCGCCCAGCGTGAGAAAGATCGTGGCCGAGGCTTCCTGGATCGACATGATGAAGGAAAACAGTGCGCCGACCAGGATCCCCTTCCACACCAGCGGCACCGTGATGTCGCGGAACGTGCGCAGTTTGGACGCGCCGACGTTGGCGGCGGCTTCCTCAAGCGACGGATGCACGAGCAGCAGCGAGGAGAAGCTGCCGCGCACGGTGTACGGCAGCCGGCGGACCGCGAGCACGAGCGGCAGGATCAGCCACATCCCGGTCAGCGGAACGTCGATGACAGGCAGCGGAAAGTTGAAAGCCCGGATGTACGCGATACCGATGGCGGTTCCCGGTATCGCGAGAATCAGCGTGGTAAGCGCGTCCATTGTGTTGCGCCCCGGCGCGCGGGTGCGCGCCATGATCCACGCCATCGGCACCCCGACGATGAGGCACAGGATCAGCGCGAGCCCCGCGTACAGGAACGAATTGATGATGAATTTCGGCGTCTCGATGCTCACCGTGCGGAAGAATTCCAGCGTGTAGTTGACCGGGAACGGGGTGAGCGCCCAGCCCCGCCCGACCGCGGCAAACACCACGCCCACCTGCGGAATGACGCACACGATCATCAGCAGCGTGAGGAAGCCCACGGCGAGCCAGCGCTGAACGGGACCCAGGCGGCGGCGCTCGACTTTGGAATAGGCGAGCGAGCTGTAGTCCTTGATCGCCACGTACTCGCGCGCGGCGATCACGAAAATGATGGCGAGCACGACCAGCAGCGCCGAGATCACGATGCCCATGCGGAAAATCCGCCGGTCGACGAACTGCATGATGTTGAGATAGGCCTGCGGGGCGAGCAGGTCCTGCACCCCGAGCACCAGCGGGGTGATGAAGTCGGCGAAGGTCCAGATGAATACCAGCAGCGCTCCCGACATAAAACCCGGGGTGGTGAGCGGCAACGTGATGGTCCAGAACCTGTGCCAGCCCGTCGCACCGACGCCCTGCGCCGCCTCCTCGAGCGACGGATCGACCTTCGAGAGCGAGTCGAGGATGCTGAGCGTCATCAGCGGAAACAGGTGCACGGTCTCCACCAGCAGTATGCCGTGCATCCCGTACATGAAATTGATCGGGTGCTCCATGTCGAACCAGTCCATGAGCAGGATATTCACCGTGCCCGCGCGGCCGAGGATGAAGACGAATCCCAGCACGCCCACCAGCGGCGGCAGGATCATCGGCAGCATGGTGAGGTACGAGAACAGTTTCCGGTACGGGAACTCGTAACGAATGATGAGCAATGCCACTGCGATCCCGACCACCGAGGTCGTGAAAACCGCGGCCACGCCCAGCACCATCGACCTCCAGAACGAGCGCAGATAGAACGAGTCGGTGAAGAAGTCCCGGAAGTTGACCAGCGTGAACTGGCCCGCCTCGTTGGTGACCGCGTCGTAGAAAATCCGGGTCAGCGGGTAGAGGACGAATGCAATCAGGAAGACCCAGATCAACCCGAAGCCGAGCATGGCGACGGACGCGCGGGGCAGCTTCATGCTGCCGCCGGAATCGCCACGGTGCTGGTGGCCACGAAGCTGATGGTAACCGGGGAGCCGATCGGACGCTGTTCGTGGTGCCACGGATCGCGGATGTCAACCCTGAACACGATACCCTGCCCCAGGTCCACGTCGTAGCGCAGAGCGTTGCCCAGGTAGGCGGCAAACGCGATGGTGCCTTGCACCCGATTGCAACCGGCCGCGGGCTCGCCGTCGAGATCCGCGTTCTCGGGCCGCACGGACACGATGCACGGATCGCCTGGGCGGAAGCGCTCGTCCATCACCGCGGCAAGCACGCCGATCGCGGTTTTCACGCGCAGCCGCGGCGGCGATGCGTCCACCGACTCGATAGTGCCCGCTATCAGGTTGTTGATGCCGATGAAGTCGGCGACGAAGCGGTTCTCCGGACGCTCGTACAGCGTCTTCGGGGGGCCGATCTGGAACACCTTGCCCTGGTTGAAGACCGCGATGCGGTCCGACAGCGTCAGCGCCTCTTCCTGATCGTGCGTCACGTAGACGGTGGTGATGCCGAGTTCTTTCTGGAGCTTGCGGATCTCGGCGCGCACCTGGATGCGGATTTTCGCGTCGAGATTTGATAGCGGCTCGTCGAGGAGCAGGATCCGCGGGTTGAGCACCAGCGCGCGCGCGAGCGCCACACGCTGCTGCTGCCCGCCGGAAATCTGCCCGGGATAACGATCCTCCAGCCCGCCAAGCTTGACCTTGCCGAGCACCGCGCTGATGCGTTCCGCGATCTCGGTCTGCGGCACCTTGCGCAGCTTCAGCCCATACGCGACGTTCTGGAACACCGTCATGTGCGGCCACAGCGCGTAGTTCTGGAACACCATGCCGATGCCGCGTTCGTGCGGCGGCAGGTTGGTGACCACGCGGCCGTCGAACAGAACCTCGCCCTCGTCAGGGGCGTAGAAGCCGGCAATCAGCCGCAACAGCGTCGTCTTGCCGCACCCCGAAGGACCGAGGAGGGTGAACAGCTCCCCCTCCTCGATCGAGAACCCGACGCGGCTTACTACCTCCAGCGGGCCGAAACGCTTGGTGAGGCCCTGTACGGTGATGCGCACTGTTCTCCCTTGGGCCCGCAAGAAAATTATTGCAATTTGATTCGTCACCCCGGCGAAAGCCGGGGCCCAGAATACACGAATTGAGCGAACCCACGTTGATTGCTGGATGCCGGCGTCCGCCGGTATGACGGAATCATGACTGCTCTGGCGATATTCAACAAATTGCTAGCGCTTGAGCTGGTCCCAGACGGTCTCGATCTCCTTGCGAAACTGTTCGTTCACTTTTTCGTAGCGGGCCTGTGCCTTGCCATCGTCGTAGATGTTGGTCACGTCGACGTCGAAGTAGGAGCGGATGCCGCCGGTGAACTCGACCGCCATTTCCGCGCGGGAGCCGGGAGCCCCCTGCACGCGGAACTTCGGCGTGATCGGGAACACGCCCCGCTCCATCGCCACCCGCTGGCCGCGCTCGGAGAGCATGTACTCGATGAACGCGCGCGCAGCTTTCGGATGCTTCGCGCCCGCGAGTATGGCAATCGGCTCGGGAGTGATCCACGCGGTTTTCGGTGCGACAAACTTGATGTCGAAGCCGGCCAGCCGGTCCTCGAAGGCCATGTAGCTCGGCACGGCGAAGCCGGCGGCGAACTCGCCCCGGGCGACCACCGAAGGCACGTCGCGGCTGCGCGCGGTGAAGATGCCGGTGTTCGCGGCGAGGCGCTTCAGCCATGCCCAACCCTTGTCGTCCCCGTCGCGCTGCAGGATCACCTCGTAGGTCGCGTGGCTGCTGCTCGAGCGGCTGGGGGCGCACTGCGCGACGTGGCCTTTCAGCTTCGGATGCAGAAGATCGTCCCAGTCCTTCGGCGCCGGCACGCCGAGCTTCGCGAGCACTTTCGGGTGATACACCAGCCCGTACGGCTCGAGCACCGTGCCGATCCAGAAGCCCTTGGGATCTTTGAGGGGGATGGGCTTTGGCTTGCCGATGGCCGTGGGGATCGCGTCCACGACATTCTTCGGCAGATCGTGCCGTACCAGCAGCTTTTGCTCCGCCAGCTTGTCGAACAGCGCGCTCTCGCCGCCCCAGAAAATATCGACCTCGGGGCGGCCCTTCCATTCGAGGATGCGCCCGTAGGACACGGGCGTCCCCGCCGCCAGGGCACTCGTCTTTACCGTGATATTCCATGTTTCCTTCGCGTATTTGGCGAAATCCGCCAGCGTCGGATCGGTGAGGGTTTTCGCAACCGGCGTGATCAGCACCAATTCATTTTCGATCGGCTGGGCCGCAACCGGGCCGGCCGCACCAAGTATTCCCGCAACTACCATTCCGAGCAGTTTCAAGCAGCGCTTCATGGCATTCTCCTTTGACAGGACCGAAACCGGAACGATAGCCAAATATAGCAGTATGCAGGCGGCATCGCTTGATCTGGCTCAAGCGGGAGGGAACCGCCGTGTCCTAGACTTATCCATTGCGAAATGGATGGCCGCGAAAAACCGGGAGTTGCCGCATGGCGTCTGTAGGAATCATCGGCGGCGGTGCGTTCGGCACCGCGATGGCGTGCGTAATTCGCAGGTCGGGACACGAGACGACGCTCTGGGCGCGCGAACCTTATACCGTCGCCGCGCTCAACCGCGACGGGATCAACCCCCTTTACCTGCCCCGCGTCCGGGTGGAACCGGGAATCGTCGCGACGAACGAACTCGCTCAAGCGACCGCGGGCAAGGACTTCATTTTGATGGTGGTGCCGGCACAGTTCCTGCGCAGCGTTGCGGTCCAGATGCGCGCGCTGCTCGCGGCAGGGACTCCGGTCGTGACTTGCGCGAAAGGGATCGAATGCGGCACCTGCGCGCTGATGCCCGAAGTCATCGCCGAGACGCTGCCCATGGCGAAGATCGCGGTCCTGTCCGGACCCGCGTTCGCGCGCGAAGTTGCGGCCGACCTGCCGACGGGCGTCACGCTCGCGTGCGCCGATGCCAGGCTCGGCGAGTACCTCGCGCACGAGATCGGGACGCCGCGCTTTCGCACCTACCTGTCGGACGATGTCATCGGCGCGGCCATCGGCGGCGCGCTGAAAAACGTGATCGCCATCGCCGCCGGCATCGCCGAGGGCAAAAAGCTCGGCAACAATGCGCGCGCGACGCTGATCACGCGCGGGCTTCTCGAGATGGCGCGCCTCGGGCTCGCCAAGGGCGCCAAGCTCGAGACGTTCATGGGACTGTGCGGAATCGGCGATCTGACACTCACTTGCAACAACGTGCAGTCGCGCAATATGTCCCTCGGCGTTGCGCTCGGCGAGGGACGATCGCTCAAGGAGGTCCTGGGCGAACGCAAGGAAGTCACCGAGGGTGTTTATTCGGCCGAGGCAGTCGTAGCGCTGGCCAGACGCCTCGCAGTGGACATGCCGATCGTGGAAGCCGTCGACCAGG
>JACPTJ010000232.1 GCA_016192835.1 Betaproteobacteria bacterium | reverse complement strand
TACGTTATTATCGCCGAGACATCGAATCCTATCCGGCAGCTTGAACCTGAAGCATTGCGCCCACGTGCCGAAGCGATGATAGGCACAGTCATAGACGGCCTTACCCTGCCACCGGTCGAGATCAAGCACCGGTTGAAGGACGTCGTCAGGCAGCAGATCCGCCCGCAGGGCGTGGTGCGTTCTTCGGTACCAGTCTAACAACAAGGAGCCGCCCATGACGCAAGCCCAGATGCAACTCGAAGCCGGGTCGGTAGCGCAACTCCTGACGCGCGCCTATGAACATGCCTACGAGGCGGGGTGGACTGATGGCCTGCCCATCATCCCCGCAACTCCGGACGCCGTGCAACAGTTCATCGCAGCTTCGGGCTGTCCCGCTGACAAGCTGGTTGGTATTCTCCCGTCGCGCAAGGGCCGCGCGACGGTCGAAGTGATCGCGGTGAACGCGATCATGGCCGGGTGCCGTCCGGAATACATGCCGGTGCTGATCGCTGCCGTGGAGGGCCTGTCGGACCCGACGTATCCGCTGGAGTTGATGCAGGTCACCACCAACCCGATGACGCCGTTTCTGCTGGTGAACGGACCGGTGCGCAACAAGCTCGAAATCAATTACGGCACCGGCTGCCTGGGTCCGGGTTGGCGCGCCAACGCCACGATTGGCCGTGCGATTCGTCTCATTCTCATTAACGTCGGCGGTGCGCTTCCGGGCGTTTATTCCAAAGTGGCCTTCGGGTCACCGCTGCGCTATTCCTACATCTGCGGCGAGAACGAGGAAGAAAATCCATGGACGCCATTTCACGTTGATCGCGGTTTCAAGCGGGAGGACAGCACAGTGACCGTGTTCAAGGCATCCAACTTCTGCAACATCTCCGGCGGTGAAGGTGTGGGTCCGGATGAGATCCTGCGCCAAATTGCGACAAACATGCCGCCGATGTACGGCGGCGGGGACGGGGCGCTGCTGCTCCTTGGCGTGAACCATGCCCGCTCGTTGTACGAGGCCGGTCTCACCAAGCGCGACGTCCAGCAGCGGCTGTGGGAGCTTGCCCGACTCCCGGCTGATCATTTCGCGGAGACCTTTGCCACGACGGAACGAGCTGTTGGTCGCGGCGATGCGAAAACGGTGTGGCGCGCGCACAGCCCAGACGAGATCTATGTTGCAGTGGCTGGCGGTCCGGGTCCCCAGAACGTCTACATCGGTGCGGGGATGCCGCAGACGCGCATGATCCGCACCGTTTAGGCAGGAAACCGACAGTGAAGCGTAACTCGTGCGGGAGTCAAGAGAACACTGAGACTTAAATAGTGGACTCCGCGGGCACGTCGCGAAAGCAAATGGCGGCGGCGAGCATGTTTAACACGAGGTCAGCGCCATGAGTTTTCTGACGGCGTTCCACCCGCCTCCGAAAACGAAAGGAGGAAACTATGTCGCGTCCAGATTCACTCTTTGTCGTACTCATTGCGCTCGGTTTCTCGACGCCGGATGTTGTGGCGCAGAACTATCCTGACAGACCGATCCGCTTCATCGTGCCATTCGCGCCCGGCGGCACGAACGACATCGTCGCCCGTCTGATCGCGGCCAAGTTACACGAAGCACTGGGGCAGCCGGTGGTTGTGGACAACCGTGGTGGCGCGAGCGGCGTGATTGGCACCGAGCTGGCCGCAAAGGCATCGCCCGACGGCTATACGCTGCTTATGGCTAATATGAACCTGGCTACGAACCCAGTGCTCTTCAAGAAGTTGCCTTACGACACGCTCAGGGATTTGAGCGCCGTATCACTCCTTGCCACGTCACCCACGGTGCTGGCGATGTCGCCTTCGCTACCCATCAAGTCAGTGCGTGAGTTGATTGCCTATGCGCAGGCCAAGCCGGGAAAACTGACCTATGGCACCTCCGGCATAGGCACCACTACACATATCCCGATGGAACTGCTGATCTCTATGACGGGAATCAAAATGGTGCCGGTGCACTACAAGGGCGGTGGCCCGATGCTGATCGATCTCATAGCAGGTCGTGTCTCGCCGGCATTCACTACCATCCTGTCCGTAATGCCGCACTTCCAGGCGCAGCGGCTACGCGCGCTTGCGGTATCGACCCCCAAGCGGTCGTCAGCTTTGCCCGACATCCCGACGGTGGCTGAATCAGGGGTTCCGGGCTATGAGTTCGCCGGCTGGTGGGGCGTTGTCGTTCCGGCACGTACGCCGCGCGCCGTCGTAGCCAACCTGAATGCTCAACTAGGCAAGATCCTCGCTCAGAGGGATGTCCAGGAAAAGCTGATCGGACAAGGCGCCGATCCGGCACATACCAGTCCGGAGCAATTCTCGTCCTATATCCGCACCGAGCTCGCGAAATGGGGCAAGGTCATAAAAGAAGCCAATATCCGAGCGGAATGACTCAGACTTGGAGGAACACGAATATGGCGCAAGCTTTTTCCCGCTACCCAGTACTCGGCGCGCTCGGATTGGCTTTCTTGTGCAGTGTTTTGCCTGCCAAGACCCTTCTGTCCTCGGCCATGGCGGCCGAGGCGAGTTATCCTACGAAGCCGATACGCATCATCGACCCGTTTCCCCCGGGTGGCGCCACGGATTACCTGGACCGCATCATTGCGCCGAGACTGAGCGAGCGCCTAGGTCAACCGGTGATCGTCGACAACCGCCCAGGCGCTGGCGGAAATCTGTCCGCCGAGATTGCAGCCCGGGCCACGCCCGATGGTTACACGTTGCATATGAACTTGCCCGGTGGAATGGCGGCGGGCCGCGTGCTTTTTCCACGACTCGCCTACGACGTGTCGAAGGACTTTGCGTACGTGACTCTGGTCGCCGCGGGCACCTACGTGCTGGTGGTGCATCCAGAGGTGCCCGCCAATTCGATTTCCGAACTCGTGGCGCTTGCCCGATCGAAACCGGAGCAATTGCGCTACGGATCGGCGGGGATAGCGAGTCCGCCGCACCTCGCGTTTGAGCTGTACAAACTACGGACCGGCACAAAAACCCTGCACGTGCCCTATAAAGGCGCCGGCCCGCTCGTTGCATCCCTGATCGGTGGCGAAGTGCAGCTAGGTTTCGTCAGCGCGGCAGGAGCGTCGGCTTTGGTTAAAGCCGGCAGGCTCAACGCACTCGCCGTGAGCAGCGCAAAGCGCGCCAAGTCTCTTCCAACCTTGCCGACGATTGCGGAATCCGGGTATCCCGACTTCGACGTCACGCCCTGGTATGGCTACATGGTGCCCGCCGGCACTCCGCAGCGTATCGTCAGGCTCCTGAACGTCGAGATCGGAACGATACTCGACATGCCCGACGTTCAGGCTGCGTTTCTGGCCCAGGGCCTTGAAGCCACGCGCAGCACGCCCGAACGCTTACGCCAGATCATGGAAGAAGAACTTGTGCGGTGGACCAGGGTCATCCGGGAAGCCCGCATCAGGGCGGAGTGATTACGCCACCTGACCCGCATTCTCTTCGCCGCGATGTGAACACCTATGCTGTGGCAGTCGACCGTTCATAGGTTCTCGGCGTGCAGGAGATCCGTCAGTTGGCGGACATCGGGTAACTGCTCCAGCCGCTCGACAGTGTCGACGAGCCGGTCGATGCGCTCCTTGGCCAGGATTCCTTCGAGACACTGGTAGCACTTCTGCAAGAGCTCGTCCCGCGAGAGCGGGTTGGCCGGATCTCCCCGCACCACGGTGGCCAGAGCGCGGTACTCGCCGTGCGGCGTGCGTGCCAGCACCTCGGCCCCCGGCTCGGGCTTGTATTCCGTGCGTATTCGCTTCATCAACGCGCGCACCTCGGGCCGCAGCACCATCTCGTCGGCGAATGAAGACAGAGTCGCGCGGCCGTCCAGAATCGCCGCGGCCAGCGCGTACTCCATACTGAACTTGCCCTCGAGACCGGTGCGCGGCTCCTTGTAAATGAGCGCGTCGTCGGCGCCGGGCTGAATGCGGATCGTGAACGTTTCCAGGTCGGACGCGGCAAAGCGCTCCCGCTCGAGGAGCATGAACGTGGCGTCCAGGGGAAGGTGGATGAATCGGCAGCAGGGGTACTTCTTGATGCTGAGGCCGGGCGCGACGATGTCGTACACCTTGCCCAGCGTTTCGAGTACCGCGACGGCATCCGACTCGTCCGGTCCGCCGTGTACTTTGAGGTAATCCGTGACGGCTTCCGGGTTGGCGGTAAATCCCTCGCGTGCGAGGAGCGTCGCCTGGAGCCC
This sequence comes from Betaproteobacteria bacterium, assembly GCA_016192835.1. Lineage (GTDB taxonomy): Bacteria > Pseudomonadota > Gammaproteobacteria > Burkholderiales > SG8-41 > PALSA-1004. The sequence goes on along the minus strand of JACPTJ010000232.1, from coordinate 15,890 downwards.
ACACTGGGCCGCGTGCCCCGCGTGAAACGGCTTGGTGTCGGTTCCGAAGTTACGGCATAACCCGGAGGCCTCGGTGGCCGCGAGCCCGAGCATCACGTTGGCGCGCGCTCGCTCGACGTTCAGGACCCGCGCGACCGCCGCGGCGGTCGCGAGGGTCCCCAAGATCGGCGTTGGGTGGAAACCGGCTCGACCCAGATGGGGTCCGAACGCGGTGCCCAGCTTACCCGCGATCTCGACGCCAATCACGTAGGCGAGGAGCGCCGTGGCGCCATCACACCCCTCGGCCTCTCCGGCGGCGAGCACGGCGGGCAGGACGCAGACCGACGGATGTCCCCGCCAGGCGATCACGCCGTCGTCGTCGGCCCAGACGTCGTCGAAGTCCAGCGCGTGCGCCATCGTCCCGTTGACGAGGGCGGCAATCGAGGGATGCGCCTTGAACGGCGTTCCCATCACGGTCGCTGATCCCCCGCCTCCGCGTGCCGCAAACGCATCGATCGCGCTCCGCCCGGCTCGGGAGCGGGTGCCCGCCACGGCCACGGCCAGCGTATCCAGAATGGATCGCTTGGCGGCCTCGATAGCGGCTGCAGGAAGGTCGTCGAAGGCGACGCCGGTGGAAAACGCCGTGATGACGTCCGCCACGCACGACCGGCGGGTACCCGTGACGATGGGGCTCGGTGCCAGGGCTGGCTGGTGTTTCAAATAAACACTCCGTTAAGATGCAGGCGATGCCGGGGATGCAGCGCGTCGGGTTCGAACTCGCGGATGGGATTCGGCGTTTCTGCAATCACGACATAGGGGCAACCCTGTGTCGGTCGGAGATTTCGTCGAGGTAAACCGCGAGCGGGGAAAGCATAGTCACATTCAGTTCAGACATCGTGTTCCTTTCATCAGGGGCGGCATCCATTCCGGGAAGCCGCGGCTATTTTACAACCACTTCAGCGCGGGCACCGACGGAAGTGTCATTTCAGATAGATCGTGCCCAGGTACTGGCTTTCCCCTGACCGCGCCGCAACGACTTGCCTGCCGTGAGCGGGATGGAAAATTTCAATCGCGTAAGTCCCGCTGTCCTTGTTCAGCCGATCGAATTTGAAGTCCCCGTAGTTGTCGGTGCGCTGTTGCGCGAGTTGCGCGCCAGCCATGGATAACGTCACGTCGGCCCCTTCAAGGCAGTCGATGACCCCGTTGTGATCGACGGCAACGCTGCCGCCGATAAAACATTTCGTGTAGCGATACAGGTTCTTGTAGTAGACCCGGGGTTTCGTGCCGAGCTCGGGATGCAGTACTTCCAGCGCTTCACTCTCCGCAACGCCCTGCATCTCGGAGTCTTCAGCCTTGAGCGAGCGGATCGCAGCGGTCGGGCAGACTTGCGCGCAGCGCGGCTCCTGCCAGCCCTGGTCGAGCAGGTGGGCATCAAAAATCCAGGTCTGGGCCACCTGTCTCTCCTCATTCCACCAGATGGCGCCGTAAGGACACGAGCCGACGATTTCTTTTTTGCCTGCGGCTTTTTGCGGATCGATGATGACTATGCCGTCGGGCCGCTTGTAGACCGCGCCGTCTCTGGAGGCGTTCACACACGGTGCATCGTCGCAGTGGTTGCACAGGGTCGGCAAGTAGGCCACGTCGACCATCGGCGCACGGCCCCGTTCGCGACGCAGGATGTCGATCCAGCGGTGCCCATGCCTGGGTTGCGGCGCCGCGTAGCCGGGAAAATCGTTGTCCACGTGCTCGTCTTTGTTCGCGAGGAAGCAGTTGTTGCAATTGTTGCACCTGGCAACGTCGATGATGAGATTCCACTTTTTCATGCTGCGCTCACTGGCTCATTCCATTTTTCAATCTGTACCAGGCAGGACATCGCCGCCATCCCGTCGGACTTTGCGATCTGCTTGCGACTCGGGGTCAACACATTCATGCATCCGCCGCGATCGACGATCTTGCCAGGCTCGCCCTGGGGGTCGTAAGAGGCGCTGGATGCACAGGAATGCACGACACCGGGCGCCATCGCTGCCGTCACATCCGCGGCGCACAACACGGCCCCCCGGTCGTTGTAGACCTTGACGACATCGTGCATCCCGATGCCGCGCGGCCGTGCATCGTCGGCACTGATCCGCACCACCCAGTAGTAATGGCCGTCGATGAGCACTCGGTGGTCTTCAATGTCGTTCACCACGCTGTCCTTCGCGTCCGTTGCAGTGTGGAAACTGTAACGCGCGTGCGGCGTAATCAGCTGCAGCGGATAACTCCGAAAAAGCCCGGCGGCGGCGGGCCCTTCCCATGACGGCACGTACTTGTTGAGCGGGGGACGATCCGGGCTGTCCGGATCGAACCGCTTCAACGTCTCCGGAATGAACTCGATCTTCCCTGACTGAGTTTGCAGGCCCTGCCGGAATTTGCCGGAATATCCTCCCGGCAGCGGGTGCGGCTCGGGCACGTCCTTCAACCTGTCTTCGGCAAACCACCGCATGTTGACCGGCTCCCGGGTCGTTTCGCCTTCGGCCGGAACCACGAAGTAGCCTTTCCTGAGAAACTTCTTCCAGCTGATGTGCTTGGGCAGATCGGACGAGTCGAATACCCGCTTGCACCAATCGAATTCCGTCATGCCCTCCGAATAGTAAGTCCCCAGACCGAGGCGCTGGGTGATGTCCCAGAAAATCTGGTAATCCGATTTCGATTCGCCGAGCGGCTCGATGCACTTGTGCTGGATCGCGATCACGCGGTGGTTGAGCTGGCCCTGGGCATGGTGGGCATAACCGCTGGTGTTGCTCCATTCGCCAATATCCCAGCGCTCCAGCTGCGTGCACGCCGGCAGAATGATGTCGGCAAACCGGGCTTCTCCTTCATGCCAGATCGACTGGTTGACGACGAACTCCAGTTCGTCGGAGCGGTACATGTCGGCAAACCGGCTCGAATCCGCGAGGGTGCCGAACGACGAGCCGCCATAGCGGTACAGCATGTGCACCCGCGAATAACCCGGCGCGGGATACTGATTGCGGCGAAACTGTCCCTGCGGTGAAACCGAATCCGTCGGGTAGCCTTCGCAGTGCCCTTCCAGAATCGCTTCCGGCAATCGCTGACGCGGAATCATTTGCTGCACCGGATTCATCGTGAGCAAATGCGGCATGCGGACATAATTGTTGACCGCCGCGGCGGTCCCATGCACATCCCCGGATATGCCGCCTTCCGCGTAGCCGGGAAAATAGAACGAGAGGTCCACGGGCACTCCGCCTTGCAGATTGCCCATGTTGATGCCCGGTTTGCCCCATCCCCGCATTGCCATTAGCAGAATCATCGAACGCGCCCACTGCGCGCCGGTTGCGCCCCGGCATGCGCCGCCATGGGCGGTACCGCCCATTCCCACCGACAGATAAGTCCTGCGGCGTCCCCACTCGCGCGCGAGTGCCCTCACGTCCTTGGCGGGGATGCCGGTCTCCGCTTCCTGCCACTCGGGAGTTTTCGCGACGCCGTCGGATTTCCCCAGCACGTAGTCGCGCCATTCCTCGAATCCGGTGGTCCGCGCCGCCACGTACTCCTTGTCGTACAGCGTCTCGGTGATCCACACATACATGATGGCATTGGCGAGCGCGCCGTCGGTGCCGGGACGGATGGGAAACCACTTTCCGCCCAGCAGCGAGGCCGTGGGGCAATAGTACGGATTGATGTGGACCATCTTGATGCCAAGTTCCTGCGCCCACAGCCGCCGCTGCGCGCCTTCCTGGCCGCCGTAGGCCCCGCAATGGGATTCCGGGTCGCTCGACCAGAACACGATCAATTCGCATTCCTGCAGGCAATCCTCGAGCGTGCCGTACGATGCGGACCTGCCCAGGCGCATGCTGTTGCCGAAATGATGCATGGCGCCCCAGTACCAACCCTCCCAGCTGTCCGGATTGAGATGTATCTTCGTCACTCCGATGGCGTTGCCGAAGCGCTGCAGCGCACTCAGGTAATAGCCGACATTTCCCCATTGATGATGCGAGCTGTGATAGATGGCAATCGCGCCGGGGCCGTGCTGCCGCTTCATGCGCAGGATCTCGCCGGCGACGAGGTCCAGGGCCTCGTCCCAGCTGATGCGCTCGTAGCCCGAGACACCCCGGTTCTGACAATTGCGGTTGCCGTTGGGATCGAAATCCACGCGCTTCATCGGATACAACAGCCGCTGGTTCGAGTAAACGATCGAGCGCAAGGCGAGCGCGTGCGGCGCGACGGTCGCCTTGCGCGCCGGGGTGAATTTCCTGCCGCGCGCCTCGATGGTCCACGAAGGCGCGTCGCTCGCGTCGTAGTCGATGACGGAAGTGCGCAGAATCTTGCCGTGTTTCACGTGGACATAAACCGGTCCCCCGTTCGTCATCGTCGTGAAGCGCGTGGTACCGTCCGGCAACCGGGTGCCGAATTCGACACCCGCGGTCAGGATCAGGTTCAGGAGCTGCATGAACCACGCCACCAGTTCCTCCGGCCCTTCGACGGCGACCCGGAAGTTTTTTGCCGCATGGATCCTTGCCGCGTGATTGACGGGCAGGCCCATGAAGCTCACCGCGGTTGCCGCGTCCTTGAAGATCATCGCGGCGTCGGGGTGCGGATCGATGCCGCGCCTGGAACTCACACGGCCGTTCGCGAACCGGAAAATCCGGCCCCGCGAATTGTCTTTGAGCTTGATTTGAACGACGCAGTTTCTCTGTTTGAGATGCTGCCTGAATGCGGCGTGTTTCCAGGCGAAAAGTCTTATGACTGGTGCAATCCCGAAAAGTAACACCGATAACATCAGCTCCTGCGTCATTTTACTTCTCGCATGTGACTACTCGATTAAGGACGACATCGCAGCCTCAAAGCTGACCGGCAACGATGATCTCGTCGGCAGGGTAGGGCGTGAGAGCCTGCACGCCGCCGTCGGTAATCGCGAATGAGCGCGAAAAGAAAATGCCGAAGGTGCCGTCGGCACTGACCGGCGTAATTTCGATGCCGTATGCCATGCCCGGCTGCATGACCATGTCGTACGGTTCGCCTTTCACCTCGTCGAGCATGATGAACGGCAGGGAAGTGATCAGGTCGTGGCCGTGCATCACGATCGGCCGCGACTGCGCGCCTTTTTGCCGGAACACGCCGGATGCGGCTTTGCGCACGGACTCGAGCGTGTTGCCCGGCGCCAACTCGGCGTGGATCGTCTTGAAGCTCGGCACGACCACTTCCTTGAAGAACTTGTTGTAGCGTTCCGTCGGAGGACCGATCGTCACCGGGTGCCCGATTTTGGCGGTGTAGCCCATGTAGGTCATGGCGAGTTCGCACAGAATGATATCGCCCTCGCGCAGCACCCGCTGCGAGGGATTCGGGTTCGGAAAAATCAGGCGCGGGTCCTGCATCGAGGTCGAGCCGAGCATTAGCAGGTGAACCTGGCCGCCGCCGTCCTGCACGGCGTGCGTGGCCGCCGCCGCGAGCTGATATTCGCGCACCCCCGGCCGTGCCCGGGCCGCGACCGCGAGTTGCGCCTTGATCGCCAGCTCGCCGGCTTTTGCCATGGCGCGAATTTCCTCCGGGCTCTTGCGATAAGTCAGTTCGTGCAGCATCAGCGGCAGGAACACGAAAGTCGCCTGCGGCAGGTGCTTCTGCATTTCCAGATAAGCGTTCACGCCCATGAATTCAGGCCCGGTGCGGTCGGCGGCAGTGATGCCGATGCGCCCCGCTTGCAGACCCAGTTCCGCGAGGCGCTCGGCGACCGCCCTGCCGTAGTGGCCGTGCTGGCCGCCGCGCACGTCGCGGATCGACACCATCTTGCGGGCGGCCTCGATGTGGCAGCCCGGATGCGGGTAAATCAGGGTCGGCTCGCCCCCGCGCGGCAGCACCATATACTGGGCCATGCCACGCGCGTCGATCAGCCCGCAGCCCCACGTCACACCGCTGCCGTGGCTGTAGATGTTCGGGCTGCCGCACAGGATGAGCGCGTCGAGCCCGTCGCGCTCCATCAGCGCGCGAGCCAAGGCGTGCCGGCGCGCGAACTCCGCGTCCGAGAATTTTTCATAGACTGCATCCGTATACCACGGCGAGTTGCAGATCGCCTGAAAGTTTGCCGATTTGTCGAGCTCGTAGCGGACCTTGTTCCAGTCGTTGGACATGTCAGGCATAAATGCTTCCGGTGAGATTTAATCAGCGCGCGCGCCGGAATCCTGGACGACTTTCGCCCACTTCACGACTTCGCGCTTCAGGTAATGTCTTCGTAGCCCGGATGGCCTGATTCCGCAACCGTCGGCACGTCGGGCATCTGGGCAACGCGCTGAGCGCTGGTCACAACGATCCCGCGCAGCCTGCCCGCCTTCACGAACGGCACCACCGACGGTATCGCGAGAGAGCCGATCGGCACCTGTCCGCTCACGACAGCATTGACCGCGATTCCGCCGCTCGTGTACGGGATATGGGCAATATCGACGCCATACATGGTTTTCAGCAGCAGCTCCGCCGTGAGGTGCGGCGTGGTGCCGGCGCCGGGCGAGGCGTAGCTCAGCGGTTTCGCTTTCGCAAGCGCAATCAACTCGGCGAGCGTGTGCACGGCAACCGACGGATGCGCGAACAGCATGTTCGGAGTTATGCCGGCGACGATGACCGGCGCGAAATCCCTGATCGGGTCGTAGCCCGCGTTGCGGAACAGGCTGGGATTCACGGCGAACGCGCTGGTGTGGACCAGGATCGTATAGCCGTCGGCAGTGGCGCGCGCCACCAGCCCCGTGCCGATGTTGCCCGTGGCGCCCGGTCGGTTCTCGATCACGACGGGTCGACCCCAGTGCTCCGAAAGCTGCTGCCCAACCACGCGCGCCATGGTGTCGGTCGGTCCGCCCGGGCCATAAGGCACGAGAAAACGCAACGGCCGTTCCGGATAGCTTTGGGCGAGCACGCTTATCGGCCCCGTGAGGGTCAGCACAGCGCCTGTTGCTCCTAACCATTTCAGCGCCGTTATCAATAGTCGGTTCATGGATCCTCCTCTTGCGGTATGTAAGCCGAGCTTGCGTTCCAACCCATCATAGCTCCCGGGGCACGGCCGGATTTGATTTAAGTCAAGGTGGTTGACCGCGCCAGTTCGATGCCGTTGCGCTGGCCACTGGCCTAGCAAAGCGTGCCCGCCTTGAAGCGGGACTCCATCAGCTTGGCGAGTGCCAGCTTCACTACACGCGTAGTTGACTCGCCGTGCTCCATAGTGATGGCATCTCGCAGGTACTTCTGAATAGGCATTTCGCGCATGACGCCATAGCCGCCGAATACCTGTAGAGCAGTGATGCAGATTTTTATGGAGGTCTCGGCACAGTAGATGCGGCAGACGCGGGTGAGTGCCGGGTTAACCCCCTGGTACGTGTCGGTCCAGGCAGCACGCCACAGCAGGCTTCTGCCTGCCTCGAGCAATGTGTAGCAATCAGCCAGGTCCTGGGCCACCGACTGGTGCTGAATGATGATCTTGCCTCCCTGGCGCCGCATTCCGGCATAGGCTATCGCAGCATCGAGGGCAGCCCGCGCGACAGCCATCATATGTGCGGGCACCTCTATGGAGCGGCCGCCGCGACCCACCTCGGGGTTCAGGTAACCTTCCTTACCCCCCAGCAAATTCGCCGCCGGCACCACAACATCCTCCAGGACGATCTCCGACTGGGGATAAGCGCGCCAGCCGAGTTTGTCGTGGATAGCGCCGATGCTGACCCCCGGCGTGTCCCGCGGTATCAACAGATAGCTGACCCCCTTGGACATAGGGGCTGACGGATCGGTGCGCACTCGCATGATGAATAGCGAGGCCGTGGGGCCGTGAGCGATGAAGTGCTTCCTGCCATTGACCACGTAGTGGTTGCCCTCGCGCCTGGCGGTGGTCATTACCCCTTCACCCGGCGGAGCATCGTAGTACTCGGTGTCCTTGTCGGCTCCCGCGCCGGGCTCCGTTCCCGGCGTGGCCAGCAGGTAGGTGTCATTATCCCGGATCAGCGGGAGAAACCGTTCTTTCTGCTCCTCGGTGCCTCCGGCGATGAGGTAGCGGCAGGCAGTCCAGTTCTTGGCGAAGATCTTGGAGCAACTCGCATCCACATACGCCAACTCATCGATGATGGCTAACTGAGTGATGGCGTCGGCACCAATGCCGCCCCACCTCGGAGGAAGCGTCAGGGTGCGGAACCCCAGCTTGGACCCCTTTTTCACGAGTTCCCAGGGGAAGTTCTCCGTGGCGCTGGCGAGATCCAAGCTCATCGCGATCGGCTGGATCTCATTACGCGCAAATTCGCATGCCAGGCTCTGAATAGCTTTTTGTTCTTCGGTAAGCTCGAAATACATCGTGTCCCTCTTTGCGAAACCCTGCGCTATTGCTTCTCGATGCCGCGGCTCTCCACTAGCCGCCGCCAGTGCTCGATTTCGGACGCCACCTGGGCCCGCATCGTATTGGGTGTGATTGGAGCCGCTACGCCGCCTAAATCGGAAAGTCGCTTTTGCATGTCGGGCTCGCGGAGCACGCGGTGCAGCTCGCGGTTGAGCCGCTCGACCACGGCAGCGGGCGTTGCCGCGGGTGCGGCGATTCCGAGCCAGGACTGGAACACGTATCCCGGCACGGTCTGCGCTGCGACCGGTACGTTGGGAATGAAATCCACCGGCTGGCGCGACGTGACCGCGAGTGCGTGCAGCCGCCCCGTTTTGATGTGTGGCAATGTCAGCGTTATGGTGTCGAACATGAGATCCACCCGGCCGGTCTGGACTTCAATGAGCGGTGTGGTGCCGCCCCTGAACGGCACGTGCAGCAATTGGATACGCCCCTCGGCGCTGAACCATTCACCGAGCAGGTGCCCCGCGCTGCCCACCCCGACTGACGAATAGCTAATGCTGCCGGGCTGCGCTTTGGCGCGTGCGATCAGGTCGGCGAGGGATTTGAGTTGCGACTCCGGCCGGGTGGCGATGATGAACGGGTAAGTCGTGATCGTGGTGATCCAGGCGAAATCCTGTACCGGTTCAAATGGCAGCTTTTTCCTGATCGCTGCTCCGGTCGCGTGCCCGCTCGGCAGCAGCAACAGCGTGTGGCCGTCTGGCGGCGCCTTGGCGACGAAATCCGCCCCGATCATCCCTCCGGCGCCCGGTTTGTTTTCGACAACCACCGGCTGACCAAGCAACGGGGCGAGGAGTTGCGCGACAATGCGCGCCACGATATCGCCGCTTCCGCCAGCCGCGAAGCCGACGATGAGTCTCACGGGCTGGTTTGGGTAGTCTTGGGCGAGCATAGTCACCGGCGCACCGAGCAGCAGGACAGCCGCTGCAGCAATCAATAATTTTTTCATCGATTCCCCGCTTATGTAATTTGTAGCTCGAAGGAAGAAACGTCCTCAGCGCCAATGCCAACAGACATCATTTCGATGCCTGCCAGGGCGAGAGTAAAGGAATCAGACTGCGCACATCTCTGGCCTCCTCAAGCCGGCCAATCATGGAGATGAGCTTTTCCGTATTCGCCGTGGGCAAGGGCATATCTGCATAGTTGATGCAATCCCAGAAGCGTTCCATATGTTCCTCCTGGGTCATTGGATTTTCCGGAGGAATGCCACGAGGTATAGCTACGGCTTTGTGGTGGATGTCCCCTTTCTTTGTCGTAACCTTCATGTGCGTTGCGATAGAAAACCCTGATCTCTCCGGATCATCTAGATCGGGGTCAGGAGAGATGTGGATATTCCTGGTAAGTGCCATGACGGCGGGGTCTCTGACGCAGGCGTCATCGAAATGATGCAGCTTCGAGCTCTGCCTCAAGAGAGCGTTGGCAACGCAATACTGAATATTGAATTGAGCGTTCACTTTCGGGTTGTCCCCGATTTCGAACTGGGCTCCCACCAGCTTGTAGCTATAGGGAGGCACTTTAATTTCGATGTGTTCGACGTCGTCCGGGGTAAGGCCCTTCTCTTTTATCAACGCAAGAATCGCATCGGTGGATGCCAATGTGCCCCCACAACTGGGATACTTTTTGAACAGGGTTTTATCCATCTCAAATCGTTCTCCCAGCTCTTTGGTCACGGACCGCGGGTCAAACTTATCCTTGGCGTAGAGGTGGAAGTAGCCATAGGTGCCCTCGATGAAATTCTTCGGGCCGGTGATGCCTCTGCGTGCTAACTGAGCGCAGACGATCCCCCCTTGGGAAACAAAGCCCTGAATCACCCTTACCGCCAATGAGCCGTCGATATTACTCTGGAAGCTCCCTCCGGCCCTGTTGAAAGCAAGTGCTAACGCGTCCAACATCTGCTTTGGATTGAGACGGAGTAACCTGCCGGCAATAGCCGCAGTACCAAAGATGCTACAAATTCCAGTCGGGTCAAAGCCGTCATAAGTCGAAACGGAGTTTATTCTGGCAGCGACCTCTGTTCCTAAAACAAGAGCAGCCAGAAACTCCTTTCCACTGCACCCACCCACAAGCTCGGCCGTTGCCAGGGCAGTGGGGACAGAGGATGAGCCGATATGAATTCCCGGGAACATCGCATCACAATAATCCAGGGCACGGGCCATCGTACTGTTGACGAGAGCAGCATTGTGGGCGGGGAATTTCCCGCCATGCATGAGTATCGTTGCCTCTTCTTTACCACCCCACTCCTTGACTTGATCAACCAGCGCCTCACAGCCTTCGGCGGTTGCCCCGGCGATGGTAGTCCCCAACACCGTGAATATGACGTTTGTGATAATATCGATGGAATCTTTTGGCAGGTCTTCGAATTTCGTCTCTGAAATATATTCAGCAAGCTTTTTTTCAGTTTCCAATCTGTGCCTCCATGCTCCAGCCTGTCATTCGCATCGTGTGCACTACGGTGTCAAGCCGGGCAGATGTCCGCGCAACCTTTTCGTCGGCGCCGGGATAGCCGCCGGCGTGAGGCGTCCGGCGCGATAATCGCCGCGTGTCCCTCCTTCTTCCGCCATTTCAATTCAGTGAAGCACATCGGATCGCACGAAGGTAAGATGACGCGGTGTTCACTTCGATAACCTGTGGGTTATCAGATGCACCTCAAACAAATCCAGAATTTCGTGATGGTGGTGGAGACGGGTAGCATTCACGCGGCGGCGCGCGAGCTGGGTGTGTCTCAGCCCGCGGTCACAAAGAGCATCCGAAGCCTGGAAACCGAGTTACACGCGCAGCTCCTGCAGCGCACTCCGCATGGTGTCGTACCGACACCAGCCGGCCGCATGTTTTTTGCGCGAGCGCGAGTCGCGCAAGCGGAACTGCGCAAGGCAGAGGAGGAACTGACGCAAACAGGAAACGATGCCGCCGGAACAGTGGCGTTCGGGGTCGGACCCGTAGCTGCGGTCCTGGTGGCGCCGCAAGCGGTCACGCGGTTCCATCAGCAATTTCGCCGCGCGCGCATTCGGGTCGTCGAGGGATTCCTGCCAGTCCTTTTGCCGCTTGTCCGAGACGGCAGCTTGGATTTCGCGATAGGGCCCCGCGTCGACAGCAAGCCTGATCCCGCTCTCGCGTTCCGCCCACTGTTCCGCGAGGACTTTGTGGTGGTGGCACGCAAAGGCCATCCACTACGCCATTCGCGATCGCTCGCGCAGCTCACCGGAGCCGATTGGCTGAGCTTCGGGGGGAGCGGTGTGCCTAACGGCCCGCTCGATCGAGCCTTTTCGTCGGCCGGCCTGGCGGTCCCACGGCAAGTGGTCCAATGCGATTCCTACAACATTGTCGTTTCGGTGCTCGCGACAACCGACATGCTCGGCATCATCGCGCGCCGAATGCTGACGTCGCCGCTTGCGCGGGAATCCCTCCAGGAAATCGCAGTGGCCGAGCGCCCCCCTATGCTCACTGTTGGACTGTTCATGCGCACCGACCCCCCCCTTACGCAACTGGCTGCGGCGATGGCAAAGGCGGTGACCGTGGCGGCCAGGACGCTTGCACTCGCGGCTTGAGAGAATCGAGGGGACAGAAAACTAACCGGTTGCGCGGCATCGCGCATCCAGACGTGCTCAATCCGGACCGGCGGCGATCCCGCGCGCCGCCTGCGGATGATTAGGGTGCGATGCGCCCGGTGGTTCTTGTCAACATGCGAAATATCTGCGCGTTGGGGCAGAAGCTGTTGTCGCCTTCGACTTTTCCGGCGAGCCACCTGTCGCACAAATCCTCGGACCGGCACCTGAGGCACCGGCTCCGCACGTCTCGCATGATGGCCTCGTTGTCACCCTGCCAGGCAACTTCGGGGTTCACGCCAGCATGCGTCAGCATGTGGATCATGCGCCTTCCCGAGGCCGCCGCCGTGTACCTAAAAAACCACACGACGAGGGCAATGCTCACGGCCAACATGAATATGGCCACGCCGATCTCGAACAATGTTGGGTTCATGATCCAGTTCTCCTATTGACTCGACCTGAGGTGCACCAAAACACGCATTTCCCTGCAACCCCTCCCACTGGGGGTACGGGACCCCCCGTTACATTGGTTATCGTCCTACCGGACCGTAGGCGCTGCCTTGACATACATCAACAAACGGCGTGTAACGCCGGAGCGTTTATCCTTCCTGATACGGATGTGAAATAATGAAGTCCGGCAACCAACCGGAATCATTGCCATGAACCAGCCTGCCACCCTGAGCGGACAATTTCCGCCCGTCCAGTTCAGCGAAGTCATCCTCAAGACCTCGCGCTTCGCCGTAATGAAGGAGTGGTGGGAAACTGTCACTGACATGCGCGCTTTTTTTGTGCGCTCGGACGCCCGGGAAGCTTCCTGGACCGGCGCCTGGAATATCGCCTTCATCCGCCTCTACATGTCCTACCCGTACACCCAGGTATTCGGCATATTCGAGATTCCGGCGGTCCAAGGCAAAGCCGACAACCAGGGCGGCCAGCCCGGCCTGCACCACATGCAGTTGCGGCACGCGGGCCTCGATCACCTTTTTTCGCGGTACGAAGCCCTCGGCGCGCGCGGCATCCTGCCGGCGCGCGCGTTCAACCATGGGCCGGGCACGAGCTTCTATTATCTTGATCCCGATGGCAACACCGTCGAGTTATCCGCGGCGAACTTCGTGCGTGAAAGCGATTATCTTGCGTACTTCCAGTCCGAATCCTATCGCCGCAACGTGTCCGGCATAGAGATCGATGCCGCGGAATACATAGCGCGCTACCGCGCCGGCATCCCGCAGGAGGAGTTGGTGCGTATAGAATAGTCCTTGCCTGCATCAGACGCGAATACGGGGGCCGTCTGCAAGAAAACGGTTTTCAGAGGAGGTCATTCATGCAAGCCTCATGGTCAAAAATTGCGTGCGCGTTGGTCCTGTCGTTGAGCTTCAACTGCTTTGCCCAATATCCCGACAGGCCGGTAAGACTGGTTGTGCCGTGGCCGCCCGGCGGCGGCGTCGACATCGCCGCGCGCACCATACAGCAGGGACTCACCGAGAACCTCAAGCAACCGGTCGTGATCGACAACCGCGGCGGGGCCGGCGGCACCATAGGCACCGCCCACGCCGCCAAATCGCCCGCCGACGGCTACACGCTGCTGATGGCGTCGAGCAGCACCCACGCGGTGGCGCCCAGCCTCTACAAGAATTTGCCGTACGACCCGATCCGCGATTTCGCGCCGGTCTCGTTCGTGGAAACCAAGCCGTACCTGCTGGTGGTGCATCCCAGCATGCCGGCCCGCAACGTAAAGGAGCTCATCGCCATCGCGCGCGCGTCCAGGATTAGACTCACCATGGCTTCCGCCGGCACGGGCAGTTCCAATCATCTGGTGGGCGAGTTGTTCCAGCTGCTCGCCGGCGTCAAGTTCATCCATGTCCCGTACAAGGGCACCGCGCCTGCCGGGCTCGCCGTAATTTCCGGGGAATGCGATTTGCTCATCGACCAGCTCGCGCCATCACTGCCGCACATTCAGGCCGGCAAGCTGCGCGCGCTCGCGATCACCATGGAAAAGCGCTCGCCGCAACTGCCGCAGGTGATGACGTTGCGCGAATCAGGCATCACCGGAGGCGAGGCGATCGGTTACACCGCGCTGGTTGCGCCTGCCGGCACGCCGCCGGCCATACTTGAAAGGCTCAACGCCGCGGTGGTGTCGCTCCTCAAGTCGCCCGCAATCGTCGAGCGCTTCGCAAACCAGGGCTCGAACGCCTACCCGACCACACCCGAGCAGGTGACGCAACAGCTCAGGGCAGACCTCGCGAAGTGGGCCACGGTCATCGCCAGGGCCGGCGTCAAAGTCGACTAAAGGAGGAAAAATCATGCGCTACGCATTGGTGCCACTGCTGCTTGCTGTTGCGGCTGCGTCGGGTAATGCTTTCGCCGCCGACGCGTATCCCGCCAAACCCATGCGGTGGGTGATTCCGTATCCGCCTGGGGGCCCGGTCGACGTGGTTGCGCGGCCCGTGGCGCAAAAGCTCACTGAAGCTTGGGGCCAGCCGATCGTGCTCGACGCCCGGCCCGGCGCCGGGACGATCATCGGCTCCGAGATGGTTGCCAAGTCCGCCCCGGATGGTTACACGCTGCTGCTCACGTCCGCCGGGCACGCGGTCGTCCCGAGCATATACAGCAAGCTGCCGTTCGACACGGCAAAGGATTTCACCCCATTGAGCCAGTTCGTATCAGGGCCGTTCATTCTGGCTGTGCACCCGTCCGTGCCGGTGAAAACGGTACGGGAACTCATCGCGTTTGCGAAGCCGCGCGCGGGACAGATCCTTTACGCATCGGCGGGGACCGGCAGCGTGAACCACATGTCGGGCGAGCTGTTCAAGACCATGGCCCGCATCGATATCGTCCACGTTCCGTACAAGGGCGGCGCGCCGGCAACGATCGATCTCGTTGGCGGGCATGTCGCCATGATGTTTCACAGCATCGTCGGCGTCTTCCCGTACGTGAAAACCGGGCGATTGCGTGCGCTTGCGGTCACCACACCCAAGCGCTCCGTTTTGGTTCCGGACATTCCGAACATGGCCGAGGCGGGATTGCCGGGCTTCGAAGTTGAAACCTGGTATGGCGCGCTGGGACCCGCCGGTCTTCCCCGCGACATCGTCGACAAGCTGAGCCGCGAATTCGACCGCATTCTGAAACTGCCGGAGATGAGCGAGCGCTTCCATCGTCAAGGGGTCGAGCCGACGGGAGGCGCGCCGGAACACTTCGGCGCGCGCATTGCGTCCGACATCGCCAAGTGGGCCAAGGTTGCGAAGGAGTCCGGCGCTCGGGCGGATTAGCTCGATCGGTCAGCTCAGGAACGCCGGCGCCGGCCGCGCGCGGCTCCTGCAGCCCGGCTTCGCGCCGGACGGCGAGCGGTCTTGGCGACACGCCGCCGTGCCGCGTCCGGGATCACCGCCCATGCGTCGATCTCGATCTTCATCGTCGGCGCCACGAAAGCGGAAACCTGGACCGTTGTGCTGCAAGGCAGGTTCTCGCCGAAATACTCGTGGATCACCGCGTTGACTCTGTCCTGTTCGCCGATGTCCTTCAGGTAGCGGGTGATCTTGACGATATCCCGAAACGAGCCGCCTGCCGCTTCCACCACGGTCCTGATTTTGTCCAGCGCGCGGCGAGTCTGCTCGGCCGGATCGTCGGGGAGGATCCACTCCTCCGGCACGTGCGGATGCCGGTGCACCGGCGGCAGCGCGCCCATTCCCGACATGAAAAGAACGGTTCCGCCTTTGACCTTGATCGCCGGAACATACGGCACCTTGTGGTCCGCCTGCATCGGCCAGGGCCGGATGACTTCGCGGCTCATGATAATGGCTCTTTCGGTTGACTTCCGTCCAGATAAATCACACCCACGGTTTGGCTTTCCCCCAGTTGCGCCTCAACGGCCCGCCCGCCATGATCGGGATGCGAAATCTCGATCGAATAAACCCCGCTGTCCTGGTCCAGGCGGTCGAATTTGAAGTCCCCGTAGTTATCGGTGCGCTGCTGCGCGAGCTTTGCGCCGTCCCGGGTGAGCGTCACCTCGGCCCCCTCCAGGCAGTCGA
>JACPTJ010000178.1 GCA_016192835.1 Betaproteobacteria bacterium | reverse complement strand
TGCCGGCAAGGACCCGATTCCGGAACTTCCGATCATGTTCACCAAGTGGCCCAACTCGGTGATCGCGAGCGGCGAGCCGATCCCGAGCTGGCTCGACTATACCCACTCGACCGATTACGAGGGCGAGCTGACGGTGGTGATCGGCCCCGGCGGGCGCGGCATCTCCAGGCAGGACGCCTTTGACCACGTTTACGGCTACACCATCATCAACGATGCCACCGCGCGCACTCTGCAAAAGGAGCACCGGCAGTGGTTTCTCGGCAAAAGCCTCGACGGGTACTGCCCGATGGGGCCGTGCATCGTCACCGCCGACGAAGTGCCGGACGTGACCAAGCTGCACCTGATCACCAGGGTCAATGGCGAAGTGCGCCAGGACGCGCTGGTGAGCGAACTCATATTCGACATCCCGGCGCTGATCGAAACGCTGTCGCGCGTGATGACGCTCGATCCGGGCGATCTGCTCGCGACCGGCACCTGCGTCGGCGTCGGCATCGGTTTCAATCCGCCGAAATACCTCACCAAGGGCGATCGCGTCGCGATCACGATCGAGCCGATCGGCACGCTCGAAAACCCGGTCGATTGAATTCGGTGTAGGGCACGCGGAGCAAATTTATAATCCTGCGGGGAGACTTGATTATGACAGGAGCCGGTGACCGTCCGATCCCGAACATGGCGCTGAGGCGCAGGCGCGACGACCAGCAATGGATCCTCGACTGGATGGTAAAGACCACGGGCCGGGACCGCCAGTTCTTCTACGACGGCCGGACCCTGCCGGCCGCGGTGAAATCCTACGCCATGATTCCCCGGGAGATGGAGAAGGAGGCGCGCCACAAGGAGACGCTGGCGAAAGCCGCCGAGGAGCGCGGTCATCACCTGACGGCCTGCGAGTTGTACCAGAAGGCGGTGACGGACTACCACGGGGCGCTGCACCCCCTTCCCTACGAGGGCAATGAGGAGAGCGCCTACCTGTACCGCAAAATGGAGGAGTGCTTCCACAAGGTGGTTCGCTACAACCCTACGCCGATGGAGTGGGTGGAAATTCCGTGGGAGGGGAAGAGCTTGCCGGCCATTTTCTACAAGGCTGACCAGAAAGTCCCGGGACCTACGGTCTTCTTCTGCAACGGGATGGACGTGCCGATGGAGATCTTTCCCGACCCGCTAAACAATCCTTTCGTCGCGCGGGGGATGAATGTGCTGGCGATCGACGGCCCGGGGCAGGGCATTGCGCTTCACCGCAAGATCTGGATTACCGCCGACAATTGGCAGCGTGCCGGTAAAGCGGCGTTGGACTACCTGACCGCGAGGCCGGAGGTTGACCCCGGGAAGATCGGTGGGGTCGGCTGGTCGATGGGCAGCTACTGGATGATGAGTCTGGCGGCGCAGGATGCGCGCATGAAAGCCCTCGCGACCGGCGGGGCGTGCTACGGAGCGAAAAAAGGTATCTTCGAGATGTGCTCGCCCCACTTCAAGAAGCGTTTCATGCACATGGCTAATATGGAGGACGAGCAAGCTTTCGACGAGATGGCGGAAGTCATGGCGCTTACCGACGAGGAAATCTCGTCCATCGCTGCCGCCTGCCTGATGATCGTCGGAGAGTACGACCCCATGACCCCGCTTGAGGAAGCGGTTCACATCTTCGAGGGACTGCAGGGATCGAGGGAGTTCTGGCTCATGGAGAACGACGGCCACGGCAGCGGCGCGTCCGCCCACCTGGGCGGATACCCGCGCTTCCACGCGGTGGCCGACTGGCTGCTGGACGTGCTGGAGGGCCGGAAGCCATCGCACTTCGACCGCAAGGTAGTGCTGCATCCTAACCGCGGCCGCGGCCCATACGCGGCCGACGCGCCCGGCTTCTTCCTGCCGGAGAGACTCCAGGTGGAGTAGGGGATCCAGACGCGCATGAGCGCACCGATGGATAACGTCGTAACCCGAACATTCGCGCGTTTCGCCTCGCAGCTTACCTGCGACGCTATTCCCCTGAGTCAGTCGGCGCGGATGTTCGCTTCCTGAATGAGTTTGGTCCAGCGTTCGATCTCCGATCGCAGATGTTTCGCAAGCTCCTGCGGGCTGTTGCCGACCGGCTCCGCGCCCATCGCCAGGAGCTGGTCGGAAATGTCGGACCGTTTCAGCGCCTTGCTCGTCTCCGCGTGCAGCCTGTTGACGACAGGCTGCGGGATGCCCGCGGGACCCAGCAACGCGTACCACAGGTTCGCCTGGTATCCCGGTACTCCGGATTCGGCGACGGTGGGAAGCTCAGGCGCCACGCGCGCACGCACGCGGCCGGTCGTCGCGAGCCCGCGCAGCTTGCCGGACTTCACGTGCGGCAGCACGGGGAGCGGGCTCACGCAGATGACGGGGACATGGCCGGCGATCACGTCGATCAAAGCGGGTCCCGAACCCTTGTACGGAACGTGAGTCATGTCGATGGCGGCCATCCGCTTGAGCAGCTCGACCGCCATGTGACCGCCGGTGCCCGCTCCAGGCGACGCATAGTCGATGCGTCCGGGCCGGGACTTCGCGAGCGCGACAAGCTCCTGGATGTTGCTCACGCCGAGCGACGGATGCGCGACGAAGAGGATCGGCGATTCCGCAATCTGGGTGATCGGCGTAAAGTCCTTGAGCGAGTCGTAGGGCAGTTTCTTCTGCAGACCGGGATTGACCCCATGGGTCGTGCTGGCAAGCATCACGGTGTAGCCGTCGGCAAGCGCCTTCGCAGTCAACTGGGTCGCAATCACCTGGGCCCCTCCCCCACGGTTGTCGACCACGATCTGCTGGCCCAGGGCTTCGCCGAGCTTCGGACCCAGGATGCGCGCGAGGATGTCAACCGCGCCGCCCGGCGGGAAGGGCACGATGAGCCGTATCGCTCGCTGGGGGTAGGCCTCAGCCGCTGCCGCGGCTTGCAACACGCTCGCGCCGCACCAGGCGGCTACCAATAACGCTGCAGTCAAACCCGGAGACTGGAAACGAATTGCGCCACGGTTAATGCCGTCCATGATGTGCACCCCTCCGTGTCCGTTGATCGGCAGAGAACATGATACGCCGGTGTGCAAAGCGGCGCGCAACGCGGAAGACAGCTGCTACCGCCGCGCTGCGACGATGGCGAACCATCGCAAGCCCGCCAATCGGGCGTGACGCAGATCCAGGCATGACACGGGTTACCCAAGGCAGGTAGAATTACCGGCTCAAGCAGTAACACAATGGTCACGACAAAGTCTGGGGGGAGATATGAAACGCTGTCTGTTTGCTGCATTGTTTGCGTTCGCCACCGCTTCTGCGCTCGCGCAGGATGCCTATCCATCGCGCCCGATCACGATGATCGTGCCGTTTCCGCCCGGCGGGGTAGCGGACATCACGGGGCGTCCCACCGCGGCCGCCATGGAGAAGCTGCTCAAGCAGCCCGTCGTGGTGGCTAACCGGTCCGGCGCGGGCGGCGCGGTCGGCAACGCCGCGGTGGCCAACGCCAAGCCCGATGGCTACACGATACTGATGGCGCTCTCCAGCATCACGGTCATTCCCGCGGCCGATGCGCTGTTCGCCCGCAAGCCGGCGTACTCGCTCGATCAGTTCATGCCGATCGCGCTGATTTCGGCCGATCCCACCCTGCTGGTCGTACACCCGTCGCTGCCGGTCAAGTCCCTGAAGGAACTGGTGGCGCTGGCGCGTTCGAAACCGGGGCAGATGTCGTTTTCGTCGTCGGGCATTTACGGCGCGCTGCACATGCCGATGGAAATGTTTTTGCACGCGGCCAAGCTGAAAATGCGTCACCTGCCGACCAACGGCGGCGGCCCGGCGATCACCGCGCTGCTCGGCGGGCACGTCGAATTGACCGCGGGCGGTCCGGCGGCGATCAGCGGCCACGTCAAAGCGGGGAAAATGCGCCCGATCGTGAGTTGGGGCGGCAAACGTCACGAGGCGTTTCCCGCAATACCCACGTTCAAGGAGCTCGGCTACGACATCGAGTACTACATCTGGGCCGGCATGTTTGCGCCCCGGGGCACGCCCGAGCCGGTGATGAAGGTGCTGCGCGACGCGGCGCGCAAAACGGTCGAGGACCCGGATTTCAAAAAGACCATGGCCAATGTCAATTCGCCGATCCAGTACATGGACGCGCCTGAATTCGCGAAGTACTGGGAAGCCGACGGCAAGCGGCTGGCCGCGCTGGTGAAGGTCGTCGGCAAAGTCGAAGCCCAGAAATAACGAT
>JACPTJ010000177.1 GCA_016192835.1 Betaproteobacteria bacterium | reverse complement strand
CCGCCCTCGTCAATACGCTGTCGCCGGGGGAGCGCGTGTTGATGGCCGAAACCGGCCACTTCGCGACGCTCTGGCACAGCATGGCGAAAAAACTCGGGCTGGTTCCCGAATTCATCAGCGGCGACTGGCGCCATGGTGTCGACCCCGCTGCGGTCGAAGCCCGGCTTGCCGCGGATAAATCGCACTCGATCAAGGCGGTGTGCGTGGTGCACAACGAAACTTCGACCGGAGTCACCTCGCGCATCGGGGAGGTGCGCAAGGCCATCGACCGTGCCCAACATCCCGCACTTTACATGGTCGATACCATCTCTTCGCTCGCGTCGATCGATTACCGCCACGACGAATGGGGTGTGGACGTCACCGTCGCCGGCTCGCAGAAAGGCCTGATGCTGCCTCCCGGTCTTTCGTTCAACGCGGTCAGCGACAAGGCGCTCGCTGCCGCAAAAGCATCGAAGCTGCCGAAATCATACTGGGGCTGGGAAGAAATGCTCGTGCCCAACAAGAACGGCTTTTTCCCTTATACGCCGGCGACCAATCTGCTCTACGGCCTGCGCGAATCGCTCAACATGCTGCTCGAGGAAGGCCTCGACAATGTGTTCAAGCGCCACGACTGCCACGCCGAAGCGACGCGCCGCGCGGTGCGCGCCTGGGGGCTCGAAATCCTGTGCCTGAATCCCGCCGAATATTCGAGCTCGCTTACCGCGGTATTGATGCCCGACGGCCATATCGAGGGCGAATTCCGCAAGGTGGTGCTCGATAACTTCAACATGTCGCTCGGCCAGGGACTCGGCAAAGTTGCCGGCAAGGTGTTCCGCATCGGCCACCTTGGCGACTTCAACGATCTCATGCTCATGGGCACGCTCGCCGGCGTCGAAATGGGGCTGGAAATTGCCGGCGTACCCCACCAGAAAGGCGGGGTGGCGGTGGCCATGGATTATCTGATTGCCGCCAAAGCAGCGCCCGGCAAAAAACACGCTGTGAAACTCGGCGTTGCGTAATTACCGCATCCCCGGCATAAGCGCGCGGCACTGACCGCGCTCAACCGGAAAGCTGGAAGGAGGAGGAACATGAAACTGCTGTGGATTGCCGCTGTCGCGTGCTGCGCCATTGCATCCGGCGCAAACGCGCAGCCCGCCAAATTTTACGCGGCGGCGAGTACGACGACACAACCCTATCCGACGAAACCCGTCCGCTTCGTGGTGCCGTTTGCAGAGGGTGGCGCGCCCGGACTCGTTAGCCGCAGGCCCGTTCGCGGGCAGGGCGCGCAGGCCGCCGGGTTTCACACGATAGCCGCTATAACATCACCAACCTATCCCTTCAAACCTATCCGGTTCGTGGTGCCGTTTGCGCCAGGCGGCGGCACCGACATCATCGCTCGTCTCGTTGCCCAGCAGCTCAACGAGACGCTGGGCCAGCCGGTGGTCGTCGACAACCGCGGCGGCGCCGGCAGCACGCTCGGCACCGACATCGTGGCCAAGGCGCCGACCGACGGCTACACCATGCTGCTCGGCAACATCAGCCTTGCGTTCAACGCCTGGCTCTACAAGAAACTGCCGTACAACGCGATCAAGGACCTGGCGCCGGTAACGCGGGTGGCGGTACAGCCCAACATCGTGGTAATCCATCCATCGGTGCCCGCCAAATCCATCAAGGAGTTCGCCGACCACGCCCGCGCGCAGCCGGGCAAGCTCTCGTTCGCCTCCGCCGGCGCCGGTTCCGGCACGCACTTGGCAGGCGAAATGCTGAAGGACCGCCTCAAGATCGACCTGCTGCATATACCCTACAAGGGCACCGGCCCCGCGCTCACCGACTTGATCGGCGGCCAGGTGCAGATGATGGTTTCGACCTTCGCGTCAGCGCTGCCGCACGTAAAGAGCGGCCGCCTGCGCGCACTGGGCGTCACCAGCGCCAAGCGCTCGCCGGCGGCCCCCGATGTGCCGACGCTGGGCGAATCCGGCGTGCCCGATTACGATTACAGCACGTGGTACGCTCTATTCGTGCCGGCCGGTACGCCGCGCGCGGTGATCGACAAGCTCAATCAGGCCACGCGCAAAGTGCTGGCGTCGGACGACATGAAACAGAAGTTCGCCGCGCAGGGCCTGGAGCCGCTGTCCAGCACGCCTGCCGAGATCACCGCGTACCTGCGATCGGAAACGGAAAAATGGGGCAAAGTGGTGCGGGCGGCCGGCGTTCCGCAACTGTGAAGCGCGCTCTGCTTGACGCAAGCGCCCGGCACCGGATGCGCCCCGCATGACCCGGACCATGATATGGTAAAGTTTTCCCGCGTACAGTCTAACGATGTAAACCACAGGAGGAACCATGAAAAAGTCCGCATTCGCAATGTTGCTGTTGGGCATTTTTGGCGTCGGGGCTGTCCACGCCCAGACCGAGCTCAAGCTCGGACACGTCGGCGAACCCGGCTCGCTGTTCGCCAAATCGGCCGAGGAATTCGCCAAGCGCGCCAATAGCAAGCTCGGCGCCAAGGCAAAAGTCGTGGTGTTCGGCTCGAGCCAGTTGGGCGGCGACAAGGAGCTGCTGCAGAAACTCAAGCTCGGCACGGTGGATCTCGCGATCCCCTCGACCGTGATGTCGTCCGAGTCCGACCTGTTCGGCATATTCGAGATGCCCTATCTCGTCAAGGACCGCAAGCACATGAACGCGATCGAGAGGGAAGTGTTCTGGCCGCGGCTCGCCCCGGAAGCGGAAAAGAAGGGTCTCAAGGTGCTCGCGGTGTGGGAGAACGGCTACCGTCACATCACCAACAACCGGCGGCCGATCAAGGTGCCCGGCGACCTGCAGGGCATCAAGCTGCGCGTGCCGGAAGGCAAGTGGCGGGTGAAGATGTTCCAGGCCTACGGCGCTAACCCCAGCCCGATGAAGTTCTCGGAAGTGTTCACCGCGCTGCAAACCGGCGTGATGGACGGCCAGGAAAACCCGTTCTCGCAGATCTTCAGCGCCAAGTTCCAGGAAGTGCAGAAGTTCCTCTCGCTCACCGGCCACGTCTATACGCCCGCCTACGCGACGGTTGGCTCGAAGAAATGGGCATCACTTCCCGCCGATGTGCGCAAGGTGCTGGAAGACACCGCCAAGGGAATGCAATCCTTCGTCTACGCCACCGCCGAAAAGGACGAGAACGAGCTGCTCGGCAAGATCAAGGCCGCAGGCGTCCAGGTGAACGAAGCCGACAAGGCCGCTTTCGTCGCGGCAAGCAAGGCGGTGTACGAGGAGTTCGGCAAGGAAGTGAAGGGTTCAAAGGAACTCATCGACAAGGCGCTCTCGCTGGCGAAGTAAGCCGTGAAGGGGGAAGAGTGGCTCATTCACACTTCACGCAATCATATGCAGCTTGCTAGCATACGTAACGCCTACGAAAAGTTTCTTGAATTCATCGTAATCGTCTTGATGGCGGGCCTCGCTATCGAGGTCACGGTCGGCGTCATCTTCCGTACGGCGGGATATTCGCTCGTTTGGTACGATGAAGTGGCGTCGATCCTTCTGGCGTGGCTCACCTTTTACGGCGCGGCGCTGGCTGCGCACAAACGTGCCCATATCGGCTTCTCCGGACTGGTGGACTCGTTGCGTCCCGCGTTGCGGGTACCAGCAATGATGCTCGCCGAAGCCTGCGTCATCGGATTTTTCATATTGCTCGCCTACGTTGGCTGGGGCGTGATGGACGTGCTCGCCACTGATTTTCTGGTCAGCATCCCACAGGTTTCCGTCAAATACACCCAGTCGGTTATTCCGATCAGCGCCGTGCTGTTCGTTATTGCGGAACTGTTTGCACTGCCGCATCTTCTCGCTCAGGCCAGAAGGCCCGACATGTTGCGCCGTGAGCCCGCCTACGAGGTGAATCCCTGATGGCTATCCTGTTACTGGCCATCGGTGTACTCGCGCTGATTCTCATCAACGTGCCGATCGCGGTGGCGCTGGGAATCGCGGCCGTGGTTGCGATGATCGCCAGCCAGGGGCTGGATACGCTGCCCAACCTGGCCATCGTTATGTACAACGGCGCCACCAATTTTCCGCTGATCGCGATCCCGCTGTTCATCCTGGCCGGCGCCATCATGAACACTTCCGGCATTTCGCGGCGCTTGCTGGCCTTTGCGTCCGCGCTGTTCGGGTTTGTGCGCGGCGGGCTGGCCATGGTCAATGTCGGCGCCTCGATGTTTTTCGCCGAGATCTCCGGCTCGGCGGTGGCTGACGTCGCCGCTTTGGGGTCGATATTGATTCCGGCGATGAAGAAAAGAGGTTATCCCGGGCCGTTCGCCGCTGCCGTGACCTCGTCATCGGCCTCGCTTGCAATCATCATTCCGCCGTCGATCCCCATGATTCTCTACGCCGTCATGGCCGGCAGCTCGGTGGTGCAGCTGTTCGTCGCGGGAATCGTGCCAGGCATCATTGGCGGCTTTCTCATGATGGGGCTCTGTTACTGGTTCGCGGTGCGTCATGACTACCCGGTCGAGGAGGTGTTTCAGCTCGAGCGATTGTGGTCCACATTCAAGGATGCTTCGCTGGCGTTCGTGCTGCCCATCATTATCCTCGGCGGAATTTTCGGCGGCGTGGTCACCGCCACCGAAGGTGCGGGCCTGGCGGTGGTGGCGGCTATAGTCATTGCGCTCATCTATCACGAGTTCGACTGGAAGATGTTCAAGGCCGCGGTCATCGACGGCGGCGTGCAAACCGCCGTGGTCATGCTGCTGGTCGCATCGAGCGCGCTGCTCGGCATTTATCTGACCGAAGCCCAGGTACCGCAAAAACTGGCGCAGGCCATTACGTCGTTTACGACGAACCCCTACGTCATTCTCGCGCTGCTCAACGTCTTTTTCCTGGTGATCGGTCTGTTTTTACACTCGGCCGCGGCAATCATCCTGGTGGTGCCCATCGTGATGCCGGTCGTTACCGCAGCCGGCATCGATCCGGTTCACTTCGGAATCATCGTCACCCTTAACCTGGCGATAGGGCAACAGACGCCGCCCGTGGCCAGCGTCTTGATGACAGCCTGCTCGATCGCCAAGGAAGGCATCTGGGAGGTGAGCAAGGTCAACATTTATTTCATCGGCGTGCTGCTCGCGGTGCTGATGCTGGTCACCTACTTGCCGATCACCAGCCTGGGCCTGGTGAAATTGTTCTACGGCTGAGATGCCGGCGAACCGGGATGCGGCCGTTATCTTTCTTTCTGTTTCTGATCGCTGCGGCGCTCGCGCACGCGGCCCCCGATTACGCGCGCGAGAAACGCTGGGCCGACGAGGTCACGCCGGGACTGGTGGTCGGTGACGCGGTCTATCTGGCGCAGAAATCCGGCCACAAGTTCCTCGCGATTTACACTGCGGCCGCGCCGGCGGGTGCGGCGGTCATCACGGTGCACGGCTCCGGCGTGCATCCCGACTGGGCGCTGATCGGCGCGCTGCGCAGCCAGCTTGCGGACGCGGGCTACGCCACGCTGTCGGTGCAAATGGCGGTGCTCGCGGCCGACGCTAAAGCCGACGCATATCCGCCGCTGTTTCCCGACGCCGCGGACCGTCTGCAGGCGGCCGTCGCATTCCTCAAGGCCAAGGGCCACCGCAAAATCGCCATCGCCTCCCACAGCCTGGGCGCGCGCATGAGCAATTTCTTTCTGGCCGGCACGCCCGACCACGGTGTCGCCGCCTGGATTTCAATCGGCGTCAGCAGCGGCGAATTCGCCGATGCCGGCAAACTGCGGCTGCCGGTGCTCGACATTTACGGCGAGCGCGATTTCCCGCAGGTGCTGCAACAAGCCAATGCGCGCGCCGCGGTGCTCAAGACTCTCAAGGGCTCGGCGCAGATCGAGGTTGCCGGTGCCGACCATTTTTTCGCCGGCCATGAGGGCGAGCTGGTGCGGCAGGTAAAACAGTTCCTCGATCTCAGGTTGAAGTAGGCGAGGACCCCGCCGCCGCGCGGCCAAGCCGATCGTTGACGGCATCCCATTCCGGCTGCTGCGGCAGTTTTTCCACCAGTATCGCATCACACTCCGCTGCATCGAGCGCGCGCAGATTGGCGTAGAGGTCGTGTGCATACACCGGCGCGTCGGGCGGCGCAACGATCCAGGTCAGCCCGGAAAACAGCGGCTGCAGCGTGCCATGCGCAAGCACCGCGACGCGCTTGCCCTGGCGCGTGAGGCTCGCCGCGAGTTCCAGCAGCAGGTCGCCCTCCATCACTATCAACGGGGTTTGCGGCGCGTAATGTGCGGCCAGCGTACCCGGCGCGCGCGGCGACCCGGTATCCGGCGCACCGAGCGGCACGCCGGCCGCCTGTTCGATCTCGCGCGCCGGGATATGGCCGGGCCGCAGCAGCACCGGCCGCTCTCCGGTCACAGCGACGATCGTCGATTCGATGCCGATCTCGCTCGGGCCGCCTTCGAGCACCAAATCGATGGCGTCGCCGAACTCCTGCTTCACGTGCTGTGCAGTCGTCGCGCTGACGCGCCCGAAGCGGTTAGCGGACGGCGCCGCAACGCCGCTGCCGAATTTCGTCAACAGTGCATGCGCGACCGGGTGCGATGGGATGCGCAGGCCGACCGTGTCCTGGCCGCCGGTCACTGCATCGCTCACCGCCGGGGCACGGGGCAGGATCAGCGTCAACGGCCCCGGCCAGAATCTTGCTGCAAGCCTCACCGCTGCAGGCGGCAGCTCGCGCGCCCACTGCGCGAGTTGCGACACGTCGGCGAGATGCACGATTACCGGGTGGCCGGCGGGCCGGCCTTTGGCGGCGTAGAGTCTCCCGAGCGCCTCGGGGTTGCGCGCGTCCGCCCCCAGCCCGTAGACGGTCTCGGTCGGAAATGCGACCAGCCCGCCCCGCCTGAGGATCGCGACGGCGTTGTCGATGTCCGGATCAGAAACCATTCAAATCAACCGCCAAGTAGCGTTAAAGCCCGATGCTGCGCGCGTGTTCGAACGGACCGGACGAGCGTCGCTGAACGACACGTTGTCACCCTGCTGCAGGGTTCGGAATTCGCACCCCCGTCCTTTGTTCAGCAGCCTGCGCGGCGTATGCCATCATCGAAGGTCGCGCCATGAGTCAGCGTCACCTGCTCGGGGTCGAACGCCGCGATGGTTTCGACGACAAATTGCAGGAAAGCAGCCACTTTCGGTGAGGCGCGCGAGCTCCTGCGATAGAGCGCGTGCACCGGCTGCCCGCCGATGCAATTCCAGTCGCCGAGCACCTTGCGCAACCGCCCCGACGCGATCAACGTGGGATCGAACATGCCGATGCGCATCAGCCCGCCGCCGGCGAGCACGGCGTCGATCATACCCTCGCGGTCGTCGGTCACGAGCGAGCGGGGCACCTTGACGACACTGCGCTCGCCCGCGCGCTCGAACACCCATTCGTCCAGGGCTTTCTGCTCCACCGGCGGCTTGTGGACGAAGCAGCGATGCCGCACAAGGGCCTCCGGACTCGTCGGTTCCCCGGCGGATACCAGGTAACCGGGCGCACCATATACGCCGAACCGTATATCCAAAATCTTTCGCGCGATAAGACTCGAATCGGGAACCGCCCCAGCGCGCAACATCACGTCCAGCCCGCCAGCGTGCATCTCCTTCACCTGCGTCAGGACGAAACACTCTAGCCTGAGATGCGGGTGTCGACGCATGAAAGCTGGGATCCGCGGGATGATGATGTGACGCCCGATCGCCACGCTCATGCCGATTCTCAGGATCCCGCTAAGGCGCTCTTGTGTCCGCGACGCAACTGCGTCCAGCTCTGCGACCTGCGCCAGCACCTCGCGCGAGCGGCGGAAGATCTCCTCGCCATCCTCGGTCAGTTGCAGCTGCCGCGTGGTTCGGTAGAACAGCGAGAGCCGCAACTCCTTTTCGAGTTCCGCGATGGCGTGGCTCACCGTCGACGGATCGACCTGCAGCAATTGCGCTGCGCGCGCGAAGCTTCCCGCTTCCGCAGCCCGCACAAGCAGCTCCATCCGGCGCAATCGATCCATGGCCTCCTCAAGTACAACAACATTATTCATGAAAAATGCTCATGAGTGAAGTACCGTTCCGACTCTCGACGAGCCCCCACCGTAATTCCATACTGGTCGCTACATTGAACCCAAACAGGAGCACGTCATGTACCGATCCAGCCGCCCTATCTTGATCCTCGCCGTGCTGTGTTTCGCGTGCAGCACGGTCGCTGCGCAAGGCTATCCAACGAAGCCGGTGCGCATCGTTATGGGTTTCCCGCCTGGCAGCACGCCGGACGTCGTCACGCGGATACTGGCGAACAGGATGGATGAGGATCTGGGACGCCCGGTAATTGTCGACAATCGCCCGGGCGCGGGTGGAACGATCGCGGCCGAGGCCGTAGCGCGCGCCCCTGCGGACGGGTACACGCTCATGGTCGACGGTTGCAGCGCCGCGGGCACCGTTTATGCGTTTGTTCTGATGAACCGACCTCCGCTCGACCCGTTTAAAGACTTCATCCCGGTCGGGCGGCTGATGCGCGACCATTGGCTCGTGGCGGCCTCCCCCGCGCTTGGGATCAACTCGCTGAGCGAGTTGATCGCGATCGGGAAATCGAAGCCCAACGCGCTTACATACCCCTCGCCCGGCGTGGGCAGCTCGCAGCATCTTCAGGCCGAGCGGTTCCGGATCCGCGCCGGCTTCGAAGCCACCCACGTACCCTACAAGGACAGTCCGATATCCGACCTGGTCGCGGGCCGGATGTCATTCGTGGTTCAGTCCTCGGCAGCGCTCGCGACATTGATCAAATCGGGTAAGCTCAAAGGCCTCGCCGTCCTGTCGGCCGAGCGAATGAACGTGCTCCCCGATGTGCCGACCACCGGCGAGTCGGGGATGCCGGACCTCATTTACAACGCCGGCATCTGCCTTTACGCGGTAGGAGGCACGTCCGGCGCAGTCGTGGATCGGCTGAACGGCGCACTGAATAAAGCTGGGCGGGCGGACGCCGTCAAGAGTCGCTTCGCAGAACTCGGCGTCGAGCCAGTGCAAAACAGTCCGCAAGACGCCGAGAAGTTTATCCGCGAGCTGATGGCGCTGGTCGATGACCTTCGCATCAGGGTATTCGGGAAGGCACGGTAAGGGATGGTGATCGACTGCCACGCCCACTGGATCCCGCCCGAGGTGGCCGACTCGCTGCGCCAGCGCCGCGCGGCGCCGCGCATTGCGCACACCCCGGACGGCGAACGATTCTTCACTTATCAAGGCAATCGTCGCTTCGACGCTGCGCTGGGTGACCTGAATGTGCGGCGCTCGCTTATGCGTCGTCACGGCATCGCGACGCAGCTCCTATCTCTCGCGGGGCTGTTCGGCATTGATTGCCTCCCAGTCGAGGAGTCCGCCCCGCTGGTACGCGCGTTCAACAACGCGGTGATCGAGGCGCAGCGCGCGTTTCCCGACGAATTCGCCGGCCTGGCGGCCTTGCCATTGGCGGACATTGGGCGCGCTTGTAGCGAATTGGAGCGCGTCTGTGCGGAGGGAATACGTGGCGCAATCCTGCCGGCCGACGGCTTTCGCACCGTCTCGGAGGCGGCGCGATTTATTCCGCTATTCGACCTCGGCGAGCGCGTGAGGTGCCATTTCTTTGTTCACCCAGGCCCGATCGAACCGGTGCCGGAAGTACAGCTTCGCGATTTGCGCGACGACAGCGCCTGGCAGCGTCGGATCGTTCTCGCCACGCAGGCCCGGCTGTCCGAAGTGATGACGACGTTGAATTTTTCCGGCTACCTCGACTCATATCCGAACGTCACGGTACAAGTCGCGAACCTGGGCGGCACGATCCCGTTCCTCCTCGAGCGTATGGACGAGGTGGCACGCGAGCAGCCGGGCGATGACGCCCCGCCGTCGATGCGGACCCGACGCTGCTATGTCGATACCGCATCGTTTGGCCCGCGCGCAATCGAAATGGCGGTTGCCTGCTACGGCGCGGACCGCGTCATGCTCGGCACCGACTGTCCGATCTTCGATTCCGCTCGCATGATGCAATCGCTTGCCGAAGCACGGCTCGACACGAAGACACGCGAGCGCGTCTGCTTCCGGAACGCCTATGAAATGTTGGTGGGTGATCGGAAGCCGTTAACCTTCCACTTGGCGGCTAATATCCCGCTAACAAACGCAGAGCCTCGTGGTACTTCTCGGAAGTTTTAGCGAGCACGTCCGACGGCAGTTTCGGCGCGGGGTGCTTCTTGTTCCATGGCTGGGTCTCCAGCC
This sequence comes from Betaproteobacteria bacterium, assembly GCA_016192835.1. Classification (GTDB taxonomy): domain Bacteria; phylum Pseudomonadota; class Gammaproteobacteria; order Burkholderiales; family SG8-41; genus PALSA-1004. The sequence continues at coordinate 12,843 of JACPTJ010000177.1, read as the reverse complement.
AATTACGCACGAACTGCTTGTCGAACGACGGCGGGCTCGCGCCGGTGCGGTACTGGTCGGCCGGCCAGAAACGCGAAGAGTCAGGCGTCATGACTTCATCGATCAAGTACAGCTTGCCGGCGTCATCGGTGCCGAACTCGAACTTGCTGTCGGCAATGATGATGCCTTTGGTGCTCGCGTACGCGGCTGCTTCGTTGTAAAGCTGGATCGACACCGCGCGGACTTTGGCGGCAAGCTCGGCGCCGACGATTTTTTCCGCTTCGGCGTAGGAAATGTTCTCGTCGTGCTCGCCCGCCGGCGCTTTGGTCGCCGGCGTGAAAATCACTTCCGGAAGTTTTTCCGCTTCCTTCAGCCCGGCAGGCAGCTTGATCCCGCAGACCGTGCCCGTTTTCTGATAATCCTTCCAGCCCGAGCCGATGAGGTAACCGCGAACCACCGCTTCTATCATCAGCGGTTTGAATTTGCGCACGACCATGGCCCGGCCTCCCACCTGATCCCGCTCCTCCGGCGCGACCACCGACTCCGGCGCGATGCCCGTCAGGTGGTGCGGGATTATGTGCGCGAGCTTCGCGAACCAGAAATTGGATAACGCCGTCAGCACCTGGCCCTTGCCCGGAATCGGATCCGGCAGTATCACGTCGAACGCAGACAGGCGGTCGGTCTGGATCACCAGCAGCTTGTCGTCACCGACGGCGTAAATGTCGCGCACCTTGCCGCGGTGCAGAAACTTGAGGCTGCTCAGGTTTGATTCGAACAAAGTCGCGTGGGTCATGGCTCTCGTGGGATCAAGGTCGGGTCAGGATAATTCGGGCAGCCTGGAAGCTTTTACCGCGGCCGCCTGCCTGGCGCGGAACGCATGCAGTTTTTTTGCCAGAACCGCATCATGCAGCGCCAGCAGCGCCACTGCGAACAACCCGGCGTTGCCGGCGCCGGCCTGGCCGATCGCGAACGTGGCGACCGGGATGCCTTTCGGCATCTGCACAGTCGACAGCAGCGAATCAAGCCCCTGCAGGTGCCGCGACGGCATCGGCACCCCGAGCACCGGCAATGTCGTTGTCGCCGCCACCACGCCGGCGAGATGCGCGGCGCCACCCGCGCCCGCGATGAAGCATTGCGCGCCGCCTTTGGCCATGGCTCCGACCCATTCGATCAGTGCATCCGGAGTGCGGTGCGCCGACAGCGCCCGCGCCTCAAACGCCACGCCGAAATCCTTGAGCTGCCGGGCGGCATGCTGCATGACCTCCCAGTCACTTGTGCTGCCCATTACGATCCCGACCAGCGGTTTTTTCATTACCTGCTCCCGGCCCATTGGAGATTCGTTATTTTAGCGTATGTCGCGCCGCTCCCGTTCATGGATGCGATGCGCGCTACGGCAACAGCGCGCCGCGGCGCGTTGTGCAGCCGCCTGCGCTGCTGCTAAACTTGAAGCGGGCGGTGCAGGCCGCCCCGGCATGACGAATTCCTGGAAGCGCCCTCATCACCAACCACCAACCACCAATCACCAATCACCAATATTGACGCCATGACCCAAAAAACCACACCTGCGATTTCGCCCGTCATGCGGCAGCTCAGCGCCTACATCGCCGCGGCGTTGCGCCGGCCGCTGCCCCCGGCGGTCACCGAGAAAACCAAGCATCACCTGCTCGACACGCTTGCGGCCATGGTTTCAGGTTCCCGCCTGCTGCCCGGGAAAACCGCAATCTCCTACGTGAAAACGCTCGGCGGCGCGAAGGAAGCAAGCGTGATCGGCACCCGCTGCGTCACCACCGCGATCAATGCCGCACTCGCCAACGGCATGCTCGCGCACGCCGACGAAACCGACGATTCGCACGCACCGTCGCTCACGCACCCCGGCTGCGGCATCGTTCCGGCCGCGCTCGCGATGGCCGAGCGCGAACGGCGCAACGGCACCGCGCTGCTGCGCGCGGTCGCGCTCGGCTACGACGCCGGCTGCCGGCTCACGATCTCGCTCAACGCCTATGAATTCCGCGAGGACGGCCATTCGACGCACAGTTTCGGCCCGATGTTCGGCGCGGCCGCAGCGGCCGGCGCGCTCGCCGGTCTGAACGCCGCACGCACGCGCCATTTGCTGTCCTACACCTCGCAGCAAGCCTCGGGCGTCTCGTGCTGGATGCGCGACGAGGAGCATATCGAAAAGGCGTTCGACTTCGGCGGCATGCCCGCGAGAAACGGCGTGACGGCCGCTACCATGGTCGCGCACGGCTTTACCGGAGTCGACGACGCGTTCTCCGGCGAGCGCAATTTTTTCGTCGCCTACGGCCGCGCGCCGAAACCCGCGGAACTCACGCGCGATCTCGGCTCGACCTACGAGATCATGAACACCAATATCAAGCGCTGGTCGGTGGGCTCGCCAATCCAGGCGCCGCTCGATGCGCTGCTCGACTTGATGCGGGAACATGGTTTCAAGGCCGACGACGTCGAGAAGCTCGTGGTGCGCGTTGCGCACCAGGGCGCGAACACGGTCAACAACCGCAACATGCCCGACATCTGCATGCAGCACATGTGCGCGGTGATGCTGCTCGACGGCACGGTCACTTTCAAGTCGTCGCACGACGCGAGGCGCATGCAGAACCGCAAGGTGCTCGAGCTGCGCCGCCGCATCGAGCTCCACGGCGACGACGCGCTGACCAAGGCCATGCCGAGCCGGCAGGGCATCGTCGAAATCAAACTGCGCGACGGGCGCGAGCTGCGACGGCATGTCAAAGCGGTGCGCGGCACCAGCGACAATCCGATGACGCGCGCGGAGGTCGACGCCAAGAGCTACGACCTGCTGGCGCCGGTGCTCGGCAAGGCGCGCGCGCGCAAACTGTGCGACGCGGTGTGGGGCATCGAGAAGATCAGCGACGCGCGCAAGCTCAGGCCGCTGCTCCAGACGTAAACCCTTCCGGGATACCCGCCATGGATTTCAGATTGAGCGAAGAGCAGCAAATGTTCCGCGACTCGGTGCGCGGCTTTGCCGAAACGCATCTTGCTGCCGGAGCGCTCGCACGCGCACACCGGGAAGAACATCCCTGGGACATCGCGAAACTGATGGCGGGGCAGGGTCTGATGGGCATCGCCATGGAAGAGGAAGACGGCGGCCAGGGCGGCTCGCTGATGGATGCGGTGCTGGCAATCGAGGAGGTTGCCCAAGTCTGCCCGCGCAGCGCGGACGTGATCCAGGCCGGAAATTTCGGCCCGGTGCGCGTGCTCGCTGAATACGGCAGCCGCGACCAGAAAAACCGTTACCTGAGCAAAATCCTGCGCGGCGAGGCGGTGATTTGCGTGGGCATGACGGAACCCGGGGCGGGAAGCGCGGTCACCGATCTCATCACCAGCGCGACGCCGGACGGCGACGGCTACCGCATCAACGGCAGCAAAGTATTCACCACCCACGCGCAGTACGCGGACGTGATGCTGGTCTACGTGCGCTTCGGTCCCGGCGTCGGCGGCATCGGCTCGGTGCTCGTCGAACGCACGGCCGAAGGTGTCAAGCAGGGCAAGCGATCGAAGTTCATGAACGGCGAGGAGTGGGTCACGACGTACTTCGAGAATGCCTACGTGCCGCCTGAAAACGTAGTGCTCAAGCACGGCGGCTTCAAGAAACAGATCGCCGGCTTCAACGTCGAGCGCATCGGCAACACCGCGCGTTCGCTGGCGTTCGGGCGCTATGCCTTTGAACAGGCGCGCCAGTGGGCGCTCACGCGCAAGCAGTTCGGGCGCGTGCTCGCCGAGTTCCAGGGCCTGCAGTGGAAGTTCGCCGACATGAAAATCAAGCTCGACGCAGGCCAACTCCTGCTTTACCGTGCCGCGCTCAACGCCGACCGCGGCTTTCCGTCGGCGGAGGAGACGGCGATCGCCAAGGCGTTCTGCAACCAGACCGGTTTCGAGATCTGCTCCGAAGCGATGCAGGTGATGGGCGGCATGGGCTACACCGAGGAGACGCTCGTCGAATACTGCTTCCGCAAATGCCGCGGGTGGATGATCGCCGGCGGCTCGATCGAAATTCTGAAGAACCGCATTGCGGAAAGCGTGTTCGAGCGCACTTTCTCCCAACGCCCATCAAAAACAGACAAAAGCTGAACCGCAAAGGACGCGAAGGACGCAAAGGTAACAAGAGAACGAGATGAAAAGACAAACAATTCCAACTCGGGTACGGACGTGCTTCCTTCATGCAAGTGAGGGCGAAAATATTTCGAAAATCTTTTTCGATTTTCCTTGGCGTCCTTGGCGTCCTTTGCGGTTAAAGATTTTTTAGGGTTTTCAAATGTCCGTTTTGCCTCTAGCTCAAGCATTGTTCGCGCCGAAGTCAGTCGCGCTGATCGGCGCTTCCGGCGACGCGAAAAAGAACACCTCGCGGCCGCAGCGATACCTGCGCAAGCACGGCTACACCGGCAGGATCATCCCCGTGAATCCCGGCCGCACCGAAATCTTCGGCGAGAAGACGTACCCCGACCTGCAGTCGGTCCCGGACGCCATCGATCACGCATTCATCATGGTACCTGCCGACGCCGTCGGGGCAGCGCTCGAGCAATGCGTGGCCAAGCAGGTACCGGCCGCGACGATCTATAGTGACGGCTTCGCCGAGACCGGAGAAGCCGGCCGCGGCAAACAGGAAGAATTGCTCAAGATCGCACGCGCCGGCGGGGTGCGGCTGGTCGGCCCCAACTGCATCGGCATCATCAGCATCCAGCCATCGCTTGCGCTATCGGTCCTCGCGGTGCTGGAAATGGACAACATCAGGCACGGTCCGTTCGCGATCGTGTCGCAATCAGGCAGCATGATCGGCGCGCTGCTGTCGCGCGGACTCGGGCGCGGCGCCGGCTTCTCCAAGCTGATCTCGGTCGGCAACGAAGTCGACATCGGGGTGGGCGAACTTACCGACATGCTGGTCGATGACCCGCACACCGGTGCGATCCTGCTGTTCCTCGAAACGCTGCGCGATGCCGACCGTCTCGCGCATGCTGCGCGGCGCGCGTACGCGGCCAACAAGCCCGTGGTCGTTTACAAACTCGGCCGCTCCGGCCTCGGACAGGATCTCGCCGCGTCGCACACCGGCGCGATGGCCGGAGCCGACGAAGTCGCCGATGCGTTTTTCCGCGCGCACGGCATGCTGCGCGTGGACAACCTGGAAACGCTGTTCGAATTGCCGACGCTCCTCGCCGGCCACAAACCCGCGCTGCGCCATCGTATCTCCGTGATGACCACGACCGGCGGCGGCGCCGCCACCGTGGTTGACCGGCTCGGGGTGTTCGGCGTAGAGGTCGTGCCGCCGACTGAAACCGTAGTCAACAACCTCGCGCGGAAGAACATCACCATCCCGCGCACGCGGCTCACGGATCTGACGCTCGCCGGCGCCAGGAAGGAGATTTACAGCGCGGTGCTCGACGAGCTGCTCGCCTCCGATCACAACGATCTGGTGCTGGCAGTGGTCGGCAGTTCAGCGGCGCTGCACCCGCAAATCGCGATCAAGCCGATCGCGGAGGCAGATAGCCACGGCAAACCGCTGGCGTCCTTCCTGGGACCGCAGGCCGAAACCTCCCTCGGCTTGCTCGCCGCTGCCGGTGTGGCGGGATTTCGCACGCCGGAATCGTGCGCTGACGCGCTTCGCGCCTGGCGCGACTGGGCTGCCCCGGTTGAGATGCCGGACGCAAACCCACAGGCAATCAGCGCCGCCTCCGCATTGGTCAAAGCGCTGCCCGGCACCCAGGTCAACGAATACGACGCATGCCGCATCTTCGCCACACTGGGGATCGCGCATGCGCCAACCGCCGTAATTACCAAACCCGATCAACGTGCCGAGGGGGTTGCGTTTCCGGTCGTCGCAAAAATTCTGTCGCCCGACATTGCGCACAAGACCGATGCCGGCGGCGTCGTGCTGGACATCGGCGACGCGGTTGCATTAGAGACCGCCGCCGGACAGATACTGGCGCGCGTCAAGGCCAGCCAACCGGCCGCGCACATCAACGGCATCCTCGTGCAGCGCATGGAAAAGGGGCTTGCCGAAGCGATCGTCGGCTTTCGCCGCGACCCGCAGGTCGGGCCCGTGGTGGTGCTCGGCATCGGCGGCGTCCTCGCCGAGATTTACAAGGATTTCGCGATCCGCCTCGCGCCGGTCAGCATCGACACTGCGCGCGCGATGGTCGGGGAGGTGCGCGGACTCGCGATGATCCGCGGTTATCGCGGGCTGCCGCGCGGCGATTGCGAGGCGCTCGCGCAAGCGGTTGCAGCCATGTCACAGCTCGCGCTACTCGAAGGCCGCACCGTGACGGAGGCCGAAATCAATCCGCTGATCGTCAAGCCGGAGGGCGAGGGCGTAGTCGCCGTAGACGGCTTGATCGTGTTCGGTGACAATTGACAGTTCGTTGAAAACCGACCCGTCACCCCGGCGAAGGCCGGGGCCCAGAAAACGCGAATCACGCGAATCAATGTTTCTTGCTGGGCACCGGCTTTCGCCGGTGTGACGAATGATTTTTCGACAACCCGGTAGGCTCGGATTACCGCAAGGAGACATATCATGCTGGTCCACCAATTCGCCGAATACGCGATCAGGGAACGAACCTCGCAGCTTCCCCCCGAGGTGATCCACCACGCCAAGCGCGCGGTGATCGACTGGTATGCGGCATTTCTGCCGGGCAGCCTGGTTGCGCCGGCGACGCTGCTCGAACAGGCGTTCGCGGACGATCTGGATCATGGCAACGCGCGGCTCGCTTCCGGCCGGCGCGCGACGTTGCGCGCCGCGGCGCTGATCAACGGCGCGGCCTCGCACTCGGTCGAATTCGACGACATCTACCGCGACGCCGGCTACCATCCGGGCAGCCCGGTGATCTCTGCCGCGCTCGCCGCGGCACAGGCGCACGGCGCCACGGGCGAGCAGTTCCTGCGCAGCGTGATCGTCGGTTACGAAGTCTCCACGCGCATCGGCGAAGCGATCATGCCGTCGCATTACAGGTACTGGCATACGACCGGCACCGTCGGCTCGTTCGGCGCTGCCGCTGCAGTCGCCACCATTCTCGGCTGCGACCGCGTGCAGTTCGCCCATGCGCTCGCCACCGTCGGCACTTTCGCCTCCGGCCTGCAGCAGGCGTTCCGCTCGCAGGCAATGACCAAGCCGCTGCACAGCGGGCATGCGGCCGACGTCGGCGCGATGGCGGCAATGGCAGCGGCCAAAGGCGTGACCGGCGCATCAGACATACTCGAAGGCGAAGTCGGCTTCGGCGCGGCGATGAGCGTCAACCCCGACTGGAAGAAAGCGGTCAGAGGGCTTGGCGCCGACTACAACATCACGCGCATGACGTTCAAGAACCACGGCTGTTGCGGCCACACTTTCGCGCCGATCGACGGCGTCCTGCATCTGCAGAAAACCCACGGCCTCAACTGGCGCGACGTAAAACGCGTGCGTATCGCCACCTACAAAGCCGGCACCGACATCGTCGACAATCCCGCGCCCGAAGGCGATTACCAGGCAAAGTTCAGCCTCCAGTACGTGGTCGCGCACGCGCTCGTTCACGGCAGCGTGCGGCTGAGCGCCTTTGCGCCCGAACGGCTGAAAGATCCGGACGTGCGCGCCGTGCTCGCGAAGGTCGAGGTCGTGGCCGACCCCGAGCTGTCGCAGGGCTATCCCAACCAGCGCGCGGCACACGTCGAAATCGAGACCGGCGACGGCCGCAAGCTCGCGCATTTCCAGCCGACGCGCAAGGGGGACCCCGACATGCCGCTCAACGATGACGAGTTGAACGGCAAGTTTCTCGAGCTGGCGTTGCCGGTGATCGGCGACAAAATTGCGCGTCAGCTGCTCGCCGAGCTGTGGTCGCTCGAAAAAAGCCAAGGCGTCGACTTTGATTTCACCTCGCGCGAACGCGCACGCGCTGCGGGTTGACTGCCGTACGCTTGAAGCTCGTTGCGATTTGCGCACTGCTCGCCGCAGCGCAGCACGCGCTTCTGGTGACAACTGAGGCAGAAATAGCGCGCAGGATATCGTGCCAACAGGCCTCGCAGTAGATGCGCGCGAAAGACGCCGGCCGACGCGACAGCTAGCCCTTTGCTTTCGCAAAGTAATCCCTGGCACTGCCCGAAAGAAGGCGAGGCAGGTGGGTATAGATATATTTCACGCCCTTGCCTAACACATCTTTCACGGCCTCGGACGTTGCCGGAGTCCCCGGCGTGCGCCCGGCCTTGAGCATCTTCTCGAAGCTGCTGTCGATCGCGTGCGCGACTTTCGGCTCCTTAGGGTTGCCGGGGTGGCCCATGGACTGGGAGAGGTCCGACGGCCCGATGAAGAAGACGTCTATGCCGTCCACCTTCAGGATTTCATCAATCTTCTCGATCGCCTCGTAGTCTTCCAGCTGCACGGCGATGAGCGTCATGTCGTTCGCCGCCTTCACGTAGTCGGCCAGCGTGCCATGGGAGTCGTAAACGGCGGAGCGCGTGCCGGCGGCAAGGCTGCGCTTGCCGAGCGGGTGGTACTTCACTGCGTTGAGCACTTCCTGCGCGTCTTTCGCGCTGTTGACGTGTGGCACCTGCACGCCCATCACGCCGCGATCGAGCACCTGGAGGATGTGCTCGGGCGCCTTGCTCACCGGCCGCGCGATCGCGGTGATGCCGGAGGCCTCCGCCGCCATCGCCATCAGCTCCACGCTTTCCAGCGTGAGCGTGCCGTGCTCGCAGTCGAGCAAGACCCAGTCGAACCCGGCCGCGGCGCACATCTCCACAATCTGCGGCGAAGGGATCATGACCGAGACGCCGAATACGGGCTGGCCGGCGCGGAGTTTTTCTTTCATGAAGTTGCGTTTCATTTCACCCACCTGAATCGTTAGTGGTTAGTGGACTTACCCGGTTAGTTGTCGGTGATTAATGGCTGGTGGTTGGGTAAACAACAACTTCGTTTCGTTAATCGTGTCCAATTGACTTCAAGTTAAGGCTGCTTCGGGCGAAGCCGCTCGTTGAAGAACTTCACGACCTCGTCCATCTCCGTCGGTGTCTTCGTAAACTTCTCCTGAAGCCCCAGCGTGCCGGAGCGGGCGAAGAAGGCTACGGTCGCGTCGGTCATGGTGGGCTCGATATGGAGCTGGCGCAGGACGCTCGCGACCTGCTTCATCTCGTGGTAGCGGCGCGAGTGGGCTGTGGCGTGGGTGCGCACCCAGTTGGAGGCCGTTTTTTCGAAGGGGTGGTTTTTCATCGTGTGCACGACTTCCTTCCACAGGTCCTCTCGGATGCCGGCCCGCTCGCCCGCGGTGAGAAACTCCAGCACCAGCGCTTCCAGCCCTTTCGAAAAGACGCTGCGCAGCATCTTGAAGGTCGAGGCCTTGCCGATCTCTTCACTGTAGAAGCGCGCGTTGAGTCCCAGCACGCTGGTGAGATCGCTCTCCGCGCCCTTGCCGTGGGCGCCGCCGAGCAGGATGTCCGTTTTCGCGCCCGTCACGCCGACCGCGCCGAGCACGGCGGCTTCGACGAACGCGGCACCCGACGGCGCGATGATCTGCTCGATGTCGGCTTTCACGTTCGGATTGGTCGCGTTCATGTCCACGTAGCTCTGCCCGGCCTTCAGAAACGGCACGCACGCGCGCGCGGCGTCCTTCGCCACCGTCGTCGTTACGGTGGAAAAGATATAGCGGGAATCGCGTAACGCTTTGTCTAAACTCATGAACTCAACGCTTGCCCCGCCGGCGCGAGACTTGAGCTTGTCGAGCCCGCCGGGCTGGTCCATTAGCACGTCATACGCCGCTACCTGCGCGCCGCGCGCGTTGAACGCCGCACAGAAAGCCGACGCGACTTCGCCGAAGCCGATGAATGCAACGCGCATCGTCATTTCGTTTTCCGGGTGCGGGGCGTCTCGTGCGCGCGCTGCAGCCGCCCGCTGCTGGCCATGATGTGATCACGCATGACGCGGCCCGCCGCATCGCCATCGCCGGACTTGATGGCGGCGAGGATATCGCGGTGCTCTGCGGCGGAGTGGTCCATGGCACCCGGCTGCGCGAGCGACTGGCGGCGGTAGAGCGTAAGCTCGTTCAGGAGCTTGCGGTAGACGTCCAGCAGCTTGCGATTGCCGACCAGCTCCACCATGCGCTCGTGGAATGCCATGTTTATCTCGTGATAGGCGACCGCGTCGCGTTTCGCATGCGCCTTCTCCATGCGCGCTACCATCTGCTCGAGCGAGCGGAAATCGCTGACGGCGATGCTTTGTGCAAGCTCCTGCCCCACGCCGGCATCTATATAGGAGCGCATCTGGTAGATCTCGCGTGCGTCCTCCAGCGACACCGTGCGCACGTAGACCCCGTAATTCTTCCTGCTGATCACGAGGCCCGTCTGCTCGAGCGTGCGCAGACACTCGCGCACGGGGACACGGCTGATGCCAAGGGTGCGGGCGATCTCCAGCTCATTGAGGCGCTTCCCTGCCTCGAACTCGCCGGAGAGGATCTGCCGCTCGATTTCCTTCTGCACGAGGCTCGCCAGCGGCTGGCTGCGCAGAAACTGGATGTCTTGAAGCGTGGAGGGGCTGGACATAGTATTGTTGACAATATACAATCTTTTAACACAGATGTAAACATTGCGCCGCCATAAATCGTAAACAACCCGCCGCGCGGGTCGCGTCCAACAAAGGAGGAAAATGAAAACCACTCGTTACATCGTCTCGGGGCTCCTCGCGCTTGCCTGCGCCGCCGGCGCCGGCGCACAGCAGGCTTTTCCCAACAAGCCCATCCGCCTTGTCGTCGGCTTTGCGCCCGGCGGCAACACCGACACGGTCGCGCGCGTGGTGGGCGCGAAACTGGGCGAGCGCCTGGGCACGCAGGTCATTATCGATAACCGCGGCGGCGCGGGCGGAACCATAGGCACTGAGATCGCGGCGCGCGCCAACTCGGACGGCTACACGCTGACGATGGGGACCACGACGACGCATGCCATCGCGGTCGCCGCGTATCCCAAGCTGCGCTACGACCCGGTCAAGGATTTCGAGCCGATCGCGCTCGTCGCCATCGCTCCCTACCTGCTGGTCGTGAATCAAAACGTGCCGATGAAAAGCCTCAAGGAATTCATCTCGCACGTGCAATCGCAACCCGGCAAGCTCAACTATGCCTCCGCCGGCCAGGCGACCACCACGCACCTCGTGATGGCGACGCTGCAGCAGCGAGCAAAGCTGGATATGATGCACGTGCCATTCAAGGGTAACGGCCCGGCGACGGCCGCCGTGCTTGGCGGGCAGGTGCAGGCGCTGTTCGGCGCCCTGCCCCCGCTGCTGCCGCACGTGCAGACGGGCCGCGTGCGTGCGCTCGCGGTCAGTTCGGCAAAACGGCTGCCGTCCGTGCCGGACGTGCCGACGGTCGCGGAGTCCGGCTTCCCGGGTTTCGACATGACGCTGTGGCTCGGCTTCTTCGCGCCCAAGGGCACGCCAGCGGCGGTGGTAAAGCGGCTGGAAGCGGAGCTCGTGAAGGTCGCGCAGCTGGCGGACGTAAAGGAGCAGATGTCACGCCAGGGGCTGGAAGCGCATAGCGCGAGCGCGGCGGAGCTGGGGCGGCTGACGAAGACCGAGATCGAGAACTATAAGTCGGTTTTCAAGACTGCCGGCATCAAGATGGAGTAAAGCGTTCGCCGCTCAGGATGCCACGGCCGCGGGTAATGTGATTTTGATGCAAAACCTCATGCACCCGCGTTCCAGGGTGCGTTAGCCGGATGGAGCAAGCGCATGGGCAACGATTATCTGGACATTTGCATGCGCCTGGCCACCGCTCTTGCGGTTGGGGGTGTTATCGGCCTGGAGCGGAGCTACCACGGCAGGCCCGCGGGATTCCGCACGCATACGTTGGTTTGCGTCGCCTCAAGCCTGTTGATGCTGGTTACCGTCTACGAAGCGCAGTGGTTCACCCCGCAGAGCATGCAGCGCGTTGTCGTCGATCCGACCCGCATGGCGCAGGGCATCATGACCGGCATCGGTTTTCTGGGTGCCGGGGTCATCGTCAAGGACGGGGTTTCCGTGCGCGGCCTCACCACTGCCGCGTCGATCTGGATTACCGCCGCGATCGGCATACTGGCCGGGATCGGATTCTACTTTCCGGTCGCCGTGGCTACCTTGCTTACCCTGGGCACGCTGGCAATGTTCCGCTGGATCGAGGCCAGGATGCCGTCTCAGTTCTATGCATACCACATGGTCCGTTTTCCAAGCGATACACCGATGCCGGAGGCGCAGTTCCGGCAACTCATCGCGGACCACGGTTTTTCCATCGCCGGCTTGAACTACCGCATGAGCAGCGAGGCGAAGTTCTTCGAGTACCGGATGGTGATTCGGACGCAGAATCAGGACGACGTGCGGCGGCTTTCGGAAACACTGTCCAAGCTGGATTCGGTGCTGGGGTTCCGGATATCCCCGACCAGCGACTGATCGTTGATACGAAGCAAAACCGATTGGGCCGCGCAAGGTGAAGATCATGTTTCGCATACCTTTCAGCTTATGCGTTGCAACGATGTTGGGCGCCCTATCAGCTTCGGCGAGCGTTTGGGTAGCAGCGCAGCAGTATCCCACCCGCTCGATCCGCTTCATCGTCCCGTTTCCGCCGGGCGGAGGCAACGACATCGTCGGCCGCATCGTCGCGTAAAAACTCGCTGACGGGCTCGGCCAGCCGGTGGTAGTTGATAACCGCGGCGGCGCGGGCGGAACCATAGGCACCGATCTCACCGCCAAGTCACCGCCCGATGGCCATACCGTGCTGATCAACAACATCAGCCTCGCGGTCAACGCGACACTCGTTCTGCAGCTGCCGTACGACACGCTCAAAGATCTCGCGCCGGTAACGATGGTGGGACGCCAGCCCAACATCGTGGTCGTGCATCCGTCGCTACCCGTCAAGTCGG
>JACPTJ010000176.1 GCA_016192835.1 Betaproteobacteria bacterium | reverse complement strand
GCTCATTCAAGCGCGCGCTCGATCTGATCGTGACCAAACAGATCGACGTTTCGCCTTTGATCAGCCACGCGTTTTCCCTCGACCAGATCGAGCAGGCGATGGATTACGCGACGACCTACAGGGACAACGCGCGCAAGGTATGCGTGAAGTTCTAGTCCCGCCGTTTCAGCCGGCCTCGAATCCTTTGGCTTTGAACACGCGCACGGCGTCCGGCGTCGCGAGAAAATCGATCAGCGCCTGCGCTGCCTGAGGCTCATTCGAAGCGGCGAATATGCCCGCCGCCAGCACGCTGATGATCTGCAGCTCCTGCGGCAGCGGCCCCAGAAGTTCGATCCCGGGAACGGCCATCAGTTCGGGGATTTGCTGCACGGCGAGTTCCGCCTCGCCGCTGGCGACGAGTTCGCCGATCAGGCCGCCCGGACGCCTTCTGGCCTTCGCATTCATTTGCTCGGCGATTCCGAGGCGCTCGATCAACTTCGCGAAATAAATGCCACTTGCGCCTTCCACCGTGCAGGCGACCGATTGCGCATCGAGCAGCGCGCGCTTGAACGCCTCCACCGAGCCGATGTCGGGTTTGGGCGCTCCCGCCCGCACCGCGAGGCCGATGCCGTAGCGGGCAAGGGTGGGATGGCTGCCGGCCGTGATCACGCCCTGTTTCGTCAGCTCGTCGATCGCGGGCGCGCTGCTGATCGCCACGTCCGCCGTCTCGCCTGCCGCGATGCGCTTCAGCATCCGCTGGGCCGGATCGAAGATCGCCGCGATCTTGTGCCCGTGCGCGCGCTCGAACGCCGGGACGAGCTCGCCGAACACGCTGCGCAGCGCGTTGGAGGTCATTACTTTTATTTCGCTTGGATTTGCCATGGTTCCCCGATCCCTTCTATTGTCCTTGAGACCTGTCGTGGTGAACGGAGTTTACCGCATCGAATTGGCTTTTCGTAGCGCGATGGCCATTGGCTTGCGACGCGATTCATGCTATGAGATGTTGGTTCGTTCCCGATTATTCGTATTGGCCCGATGACCGATACCCTGTTGCCAGACGTGCTGCCCTATTTTTTTGAGGGTGAATCGCCGATCGGTCCCCCTCACCCTATCCCTCGCCCTCCAGGGGAGAGGGGACCTTCTGCAGTGCGTCGCGGTGCCGGATCATGAGCGCGACCTCGCGAGCCCCGGTGCTCGCACCATTTCGCATCCGCAGTTTCCGGTTCCAGTGGCCCGCTGACCTCGCGACTTCGTGGGCGTTCGAGATGGAGACGCTGATCCTGAGCTGGTACGTGCTGGTCGAAACCCGATCGGTGCTGATGCTCACCGTGTATGCCTCGCTGCAGTATGTCGGCACCTTGCTTGCGCCGATCTTTGGCGTCGTGGGCGACCGGATCGGCCACGGCAACCTGCTCTGTGTCATGCGGGCCGTCTATGCGACACTGGCAATCACGCTGATGACCTTCACTTTCACGGGCGTCCTGAACCCGGTGAACGTACTGATCATCGCTACACTGATGGGCATCGTGCGTCCTTCGGATCTCGGGGTGCGCGCCACGCTGGTCGGCGAAACCATGCCGGCCGACCGCTTGATGGGAGCGATGAGCATCCAGCGCACCACCCAGGACTCCGCCCGCATCGCGGGCGCTCTCACGGGCGCGGGATTGGTCGCAACGCTGGGCATGGGAACGGCCTATTTGATGGTCGTGGGCTTTTACGCGGCGAGCTTCCTGCTGACGCTGAAAGCGGGCGGCGCGGTCTCTGCACGCCGTCCCCCCGAGGACAAAGCCGACGCACGCCCCCGCGATGCGTTAGGGGAACGTCCGGCTTCGGCAGCGGGGGCCAAGGCGCGCTTCCCGCAAACGGCCGTCTTCGACGGTAACGTGTCCGCGCGCCCGTCCCCTTGGCGCGATCTCAAAGCGGGGGTCGCGTATGTCTGGACTACGCCTTATCTGCGCGCGGTGATGTGTATCGCTTTCCTCGTCAATCTGACGGCGTATCCGCTGGTAAACGGATTGCTGCCCTACGTCGCAAAAGAAATTTATCTTACCGACCAGACCGGGCTTGGCTACCTGCTCGCGAGCTTCGCCTGCGGCGCGCTGCTGGGCTCCGTTGTCCTGAGCAGGATCGGGCACGCGATCCGGCCGGGACGCATGATGATCGTTTTCTGCGTAGTGTGGTTCGCCCTGGTCATCGTGTTCTCCCAGATGCGTGGTCCGGCCGGCGGTATTACGTTCCTCATGCTCGCGGGTCTGGCGCAAAGCCTGTGCATGGTTCCAATGTCGGCAATACTGTTGCGAAACACGGGCGCGCAGTTCCGCGGCCGCGTCATGGGAATACGGATGCTGATGATCTACGGCGTGCCGATCGGGCTGTTGACCTCCGGCCCGCTGATCGCGCGCTTCGGGTATCACACGACCGCGACGCTTTATTGCGCGATCGGCCTGGCGGCCACTCTGCTGATCGCCATGCGCTGGCGTGCCGATCTCTGGCGGCTCGACGCGCCGGCGAATACGCGGTGAGGAGTGGTGGTCCCGGTCACGCGGACATAGTTCGTAACAATTGCTTTCAGACTGTAACCCCGACACGGTGAACAATGGCTTGCGTGCGGAAGGTTATCCGCACAGTTACCTCAACAGGAGAAAGCCATGAACACGATGAAGAAACTGATTTGCATCCTGACCGCCGGCGCAGCTCTCGGCGCAGCGGCACCCGTTTTCGCCGACTCATTCCACAACCGCGGCCCTGACCGCTATCGCTACGGCGTTCATAACCGCGACTTTGACCGTCACGGCTTTCAGCGCCATGACCGTGGCTGGTACCGTGGCCATGACCGCCGTCACCTCGTTGTGGTGCAGCGGCCCTATATCGTGCAGCGGCCTTATATCATCGAACAACCGGTGTACTACAGCCAGCCCGCGCCGGTGGCGAATATCGGCGTGGGTGCCATGATCGGTGCCGCGATCGGCGGCATCATCGACAGCCAACAGTAAACGGTCCCGGATGAGGCGTTGCTTCATCCGGGCTGCTTCACTCGATCCGTATGTTCGCTTCCTTCACGACTTTCGACCACTTCGCGATCTCGGTGCGCAGGAAGCTGACGAATTCCTCGGGTGTGCTGCCTACCGGGTCCATGCCGATCTGCGCGAGCCTTTCCTTCGCTTGTGGATTGGTGTAGGCGCGCGCGGCTTCCGTTGAAATGCGGCGCACGAGTTCCCGCGGCGTTCCCGCAGGCGCGAACAATCCGTACCACCCGGTCGCGCTGTAGCCCGGGATACCCGATTCGGCAACGGTCGGCACTTCCGGCAGCTCGGGGAAGCGCCGCGTCCCGGTCACCGCGATCGCGCGGACCTTGCCGGCCTGCACGTGTCCGACCAGGCTGCCGGTCGAGGAAAACATGAAGCTGATTTCCCCGCTGATGAGCGCGACCGATGCCGGTCCCGCGCCCTTGAACGGCACGTGGACCCAGCGGATGCCGCCCATCGACTGGATCAGTTCGCCCGCAAGGTGCGGGCCTCCGCCCAGCGACGTGGAGCCGTAGGTCAGCTCGCCGGGACGCGTTTTCGCCAACGCGATGAGCTCCTTGATATTCCTGACCGGCACCGCAGGATTGCCCGCGAGCAGAAACTGCACGTAGCCGAGCAGCGAGATGTGCGCGAAATCCTTGAATGGATCGAATGGCATTCGGGTACGTAAGGCAGCGTTGGTGCCGAACTCCGTCGCCGATGCGAGCAGCGTATGACCGTCAGGCATCGCGTGCGCCACGAGTTCGGCGGCGTTGATACCGCCCGCACCGGGACGGTTATCAATAACGAAGGAACCCCCAGTCTGATCGGCGAGCCTCTGGCCCAGCACGCGGGCAACAATGTCCGCGCCACCGCCCGGCGTATACGGAACCACGAGCCGCACGGGACGCTGCGGCCAGTTTTGCCCGTACGCCGGCATTGCCAGCATGCACGCGACGCCGGCGGCCAGGGCGCGGCGGATATCGCAAGCAGTATTCATCTCTCCTCCTGATGACTTGTCATGGCGCAGGAATGCGTATCATAGCCCGAACGCGTTGCCGCGGCGCCTCAGCCATGCGTTTGCCATTTTTTATCAGTCAACGATGCTGACTTTATCGCCCACGCGAATCCGGCCTCCCGCGCCGCTGGTAACCATCGCGACGGCAAAAGTCGGCTGTTGTTGGGCGAAGGCGCTCAACAGCGTCGCGAGTATTGGCGAGTCGCGCTCGCCGGTTTCGGGATTCGCGTTCACAGCGAGGCATCTGACCTTCGGTCTTACCACGTCGAAGTTGACCCGGCCTATGCACACCTTGCGCCCCACCCAGCCTTGTTCCTCCCAAGCGTCCATGCCCTCGATGGCGATGTTTGAGCGGAAGCGGCGCTCTCCGAGATTGGGATCGCCCACGGCGGCGGCGACGGCCGCAAGACTGGCGCGGCCGTGCACTGTTATCTGGCCCGCCTCGTTGTCCTGGTAACGCGGCGTGACCCCGTCGCCGACAACCCGCAGCGGAAGCCGTTCCGGATGGGCTGACAGCGGATTTTCGTCCAGATCGAGCACATAGTCCTCGACTGCAGCAGCGATTTGCCTCCGGCCTTTATCATCCAGCGCCGCATCGACCAGGACCGCGCCCTCCAGGCTTATGCGCAGCCGCCGCGCTCTATGATTGAACCGAAGGTGAAGACGCGCCAGACCGGGCGTATTCACCAGCGCGACGAACTCGTGCTTTTTGCTCCACGCATTGTCCGCCACGCCTGAATTGGCAAACCGGATGCCGAGCACGCGGTCACCGGCGATCCGCCCTTCAGGGAGGACAGTCAAACTCTTACACACTTCGGGTGTGAAGCCCTTCACCGGGTAACGAAACAAGGCGGCGACGCGTGCCATAAGCGCCTATCATAACTGCTCGCCGATTCGATGCGGTAGACTCTGTTTTACGAAGACTTCCACGTAGCGCATGCTCGACAATGAGGAGAATGCAATGACCCTAACGCGAATGCAGATCCTGTTGGCAGGAGCACTTACTTTCATCTGGATCGCTCCGTTGCAGGCACAACGCGGTCCTTATCCTTCCGCTCCGGTAAAGATCGTGGTCGGTTTCCCTCCGGGCGGGGGAGTTGATGTGGTGGCGCGCCTGATCGCGCAGAAAATGACGGGTGTCTGGGGACAGCAGGTCGTGGTCGAAAACCGCCCCGGGGCGGCCAGCATCCTTGCGACGCGCCTGGTCGCGGGGGCCGCGCCGGATGGCTACAACGTCCTGATCAATTCCAATACGATGGTGGTCAACCAGGTCGCCAACCCGAATGCGGGTTACGATATCGAGCGACAGTTGATTCCGATCCTCAACGTAGCCTGGCAACCCAGCATCATCGTCGCCGCGCCCACTTTGCCGGTCACCTCGCTCGCGGATGTCATCGCGCTTTTGCGTACCCGCAAGCTCAGCTTTGGCACGCCGGGGCAAGGTTCAATCCCGCATCTCGCGGGTGTATACCTGTTCAGCATTCTGTCGAAAACAGAAATCGTGCACGTGCCATTCAAAGGCGCGGTTCCCGCCCTCACTGCTGCAATGGGAGGCGAGATCGAACTGGCGAGCCTGACTTTGCCTCCCGCGGTACCGCATGTCAGGGCGGGCAAGGTCAAGGCAATTGCGGTCACGAGCGCCAGGCGCGCATCGACCTTGCCGGATGTTCCAACGGTCGCGGAATCCGGTTTCCCGGGCTATGAAGTCAACGTTTTCTCCGGCTTTTTCATGCCCGCCGGCACACCCAAACCCGTGGTCGACCGGTTTTACGAAGCGGTTCTGAAGGTCATGGCGATGGCGGACGTCAAGGAACAACTCGCCACGCTCGGATTCGAACCGGCCGACACCTCGGGCAGCGAATTCCGGCGCCTGGTGCCGGACGAGGTGAAGAAATGGACCAAGGTAATCGAAGCGGCAAATATCAAGCTCGAATAAAAACCTGCAAACTGGCTATTGAGTATTACGTAACCGGATGACAGTTTCGCGGAGGATCGCCCCGCTCATCTGTGCCCAACGCCATCGCCGTAGGGCGCGGATTCATCGCGCCTTCTAGCGTGATTGCGGCCGTTGTTTGGCGGGGTCCGGCGCAAGCGGTGTTTGTGACGGTCAACGCACCACGAGGTGCCAGAGCGATTTCAGGGTTTCCAGGGCTTCACGGCCCGCGAGCGGCGGATTGCGGCGTCGTGAGTGGCAAGCGGCAGTGCATGTGCACGCGCGGTCGCGACAATGAGCCGGTCGGCCGGATCGCCGTGAAACGACGCCGGCAGCGCGTCGAGCGCGAGCACCACTTCGACGCTGAGCGGCAACACCGAAATCATCCGCTCATCGGTTGCGCGGGCGAGCCACTCGGCGAAGGGCAGCGGCAGTGCGAGCCGACGTTTGGTATGCAGCACCTGAGCTTCCCACAGACTGATCGCCGGCAGAAACAGTTCACGGCGCGTGGCTTTTGCATCGAGCGCATTGCGCTCGGCGCGCGATAGCGGCGAGCCGGGCGTCAACCACCACACCCAGATATGGGTGTCGAGCAAAACGCTCAACGCAGTGCCTCGAAATCCTCGTCGCGCAATACCGACTCGCCTGGCTTGGCGAGCAGGCGCCCGCCGAGCGAGCGCAACTGCTCCCAGGGCTTGAGTCTGCTGGGTCCTGCGGCCAATCCCGAAGGATTCAGGCGCACGACCACCTTGCCGCGGCGCGTGATGGCCACTGGTTTCCCGGTTTTTTCCACGCGCCGGATGATCTTCAGGCAGTGGTGTTTGAACTCCGTAACTGAAATGTCCATTTCCGTATTCTAAATGGCCATTTAGAGAAGATCAAGCAGGAACGAGCCGCTGTGGGGGGACAACAGCGTCGGCGCGAAGGAGACGGTCAATGGAGATGCGCGGCGCAACGGCTGCCTCGCCGCGGTCAATGCGATCAAAGCCGCCGGGGTCGTAGCGACTCGTTAGCGGAACGCCCGTTTGCGGGAGCTGCGCCCGAATGCCCCGTGAAAACCACGTTTTTTGGACCAGATGCGATCTCACTTCACGGCCATGCATATCGTTGGCACCGGGGCATACGCGCGTCATTGTTAGTGCTGCCGGACACGGGCATCAAGGGCAGACCCTATTTATTCACTGTATGATGACTCCATACATTGTGGCAACGGTTTCACGGAGCACATGGGAAAGCGAATGCCCGCTGGAACTGGCTGGACACGCCAACAACTGTTAGTGGCATTCAATCTGTACTGCCGAATGCCATTCGGGAAAATGCACTCCCGTAACCCCGAGATCGTTAAATATGCCGAGCTGATCGGCAGAACGCCATCCGCACTGGCGATGAAGTTGACCAACATCGCCAGTCTTGACCCGGCCATAACCTCAACAGGACGCAAGGGATTAGAGGGTGCATCGGCCGCCGACAAGGCCATGTGGGAAGAAATGCAGGCAGGTTGGGAGCGTTTTGCGGTCGAGGCGCAGCAGGCATTAAGTGCTCTTGGCACCATTACTGAGTTCGAAGCCGGTGTGAGTGACACTTCGATACCGGACGATGCCGTCGATTACACTGGAAGCAACAAATCGGTTCAAGCAACAATCCGTATTGGTCAGGACTTTTTTCGGCGTGCTGTGCTAAGCGCTTATGACTATCGGTGTTGTATTACAGGATTGGCTGTACCTAGACTGCTGGTAGCGAGTCATATCGTGCCTTGGCGGACTGACACAAAAAATCGGCTGAACCCTAGAAATGGCCTTTGCTTGTCAATGCTGCACGACAAGGCGTTTGATGTTGGCATCATCACAATTGCGGAGGATATGACCGTCCGTGTTTCTCGGAAACAAACAAACAACGCAGATCACTTTTTTAAATCGGCGTTGTTAGCCTACGACGGCAAGCCGATAGCATTGCCAGAGAAGTTTCTTCCACAAGCGGAATTCTTGGCCTACCATAGAAACTCGTTTCTGAGCCATGAGGCGTAGAGGTCTGTTATGAATGTTCGGTTTGAATATCTGTATCGTGATTCGGGTAACTTCAAGAACTGGGGTGAAGTCGTGTTCTCGAACCCTCGAGGTGTCCCCGCCAACATTGTTGGTGCAATGGCGGAGCAAGTTCTAATCGACCGCACCTTTTTTTCGGCCGCCAAAGCAGACGTTCCTGATCTGCATTTTGCGGACCATAACGAGGATCTCGATCATGGTTGGCACGAAACCCATGCGTTCCTGCCCACCGATGAGCCTTCCAATGATGTGCGGAACCGTAACATTGAAGAATTCGTTGAATCGCTTCGTTGCGCATCAATTGTGTGATGGCATTGAGAAGAATAGGGTCGAGTTTATATCTTGAACAGATATTCATTGACCATACCATTAGCGCGCCGTCAGGGTCAGGTCTAGTATCGTAGCACTCGCTGCGCGCTCTACCGGATGACCCGAACAGAGCCCTCAGAGTTGCTGACCTTTGGCAGGTTGGCCTGCGAGCAAGAAGGTCTTCGGGTATTTTCCTTCACCACATTACTCACCGAAGGTCATGCGGGCCAGCTCTGCCTTGAGACGTTTCTGATCTTCCGCATCGCGGGAATGCGCCAGGCGGTCGGCCAGCTCGAAGAAGCGTTTCCTTTCCTGCTCCCGGGCTTCGATACCGGACTCGATGAGATCAACAATGATGCGGTTGGCGCTCGTGTTGCTGGTCTTCGCCAGGGATTTCACTTGGCGGGCGACGCGCGCGGGGAGGCTTACGCTTTGACGGACCAGCTTTTCGGCGATCGACATGGGGTCAGAATACACCATCTTGCACCAGAGTGCACCAGAAACAAAAAGAGCTTCCCGACATCGTGGGCGCCGGGTCATCAGTGACGCAGGCGCCTCTCCTGCTCGGTCAACGAGTGCAGGCGAGGCGCCTGCACTCCCGCCGTGACGGTCAGCGCGCCACGAGGCGCCAGAGCGATGTCAGCTCCGCGGCGCGCGCAGCGTGGAGCGGGTCGGTGGCGTCGGCGACCTTGGGATGATGCGGACGGACGTCCGTCCGCCCCGCGACCCTCAGTCCCGCCGCATCGAAAGCGGCCAGCAACCCGGCGCGCGAACGCAGGCCGAGGTGTTCGGCAATATCCGAGAGCACCAGCCAGCCTTCACCGCCCGCTTCCAGATGCGCGGCCAGCCCGCCGATGAATCCGCGCAGCATGCGGCTTTCGGGATCGTAGATGGCGTGCTCGATGGGAGAGCCTGGCCGCGCCGGGATCCACGGCGGGTTGCAGACGATGAGCGCAGCGCGTCCCTCGGGGAAAAGATCGGCCGGCACGACGTCCACCTGTCCGGCCAGCCCAAGCCGCGCGATGTTCTCGCGGGCGCACACCAGCGCACGCG
>JACPTJ010000175.1 GCA_016192835.1 Betaproteobacteria bacterium | reverse complement strand
ATGTTCATCGCCATTTACGCCATGTTTCGCAATCTGGCGCTGGCCATGACCATGATGATGGTGGCCATGGTCGCAATCGTCTGGACCATGGGGCTCGGCATCGGACTCGGCTTCCCGGTCCACATCATGAGCTCGATGGCGCCGGTATTCCTGATGGCGATCGCCACCGACAGCATCCACATCTTCAACGAATTTTACTTTCGCTACCGGGAAGGCAGGGACAAGCGGGTCGCGATTGTCGAAACGATGGAGGCGGTGGGACGCCCGGTGCGCTATACCGCGCTTGCTACCGCCGCGGCCTTCGCCGTGCTGCTCTTCATGCAGATCGTGCCCGTCAAGGTGTTCGGCGGCCTGATCGTATTCGGCACGGTCGTCCTGCGGCTTTTCAGCTTCAGCCTGATCCCGGCCGTGCTTGCCCTGGTGCCTGAAGCGAAAATCGGCCGCGCAGCAGGGGAAGACAGCGCGGCGGGCCGGACGGCTGGCGTGTTGAGGCAGCTTGGAGCCTGGGGCACCGAGCGGCCCAAAGCCACTGCCGCGGCCGGCCTGGTGCTCATCGCGATCGCGGTCCTCGGCGTGAGCCGCATCACGGTCAACAACAATCTGGTGGCATGGTTCAAGCCGGGCAGCGAAATCCGCATCGCCGACGCGCAGATCAACCTTGCGCTCGGCGGCACCTCCCTGGGCTACGTGGTCGCCGTCGCCGAGCAGCCCGACGCCATCAAGCAGCCGGAAACCCTGCGTTATATAGAGGGTCTGCAGCGACATCTGGAAAAACTCCCGCTGGTCGGCAAGACAACCTCCGTGGTCGATTACATCAAGCGCATCAACCGCGTACTGCACGACGACGATCCCAAGTTCGACGCGGTGCCCGATTCCGCGGAGACCGTTGCGCAATACCTGTTTCTGTTCGGCATGTCGGCCAAGCCCGCGGATCTGGATAACGTCGTGGACTATCCCTTCCAGCGCGCCAATATCTGGGTACAGCTCAAAACCTGGGATGCCGCGGCGATGGCAAGCGTGATTCGTGCCGCGCAGGAGTACCAGCGGGACCATCCCGTCAAGCTTGAGGTAAAGCCCGCTGGTATCGCCTATTTCAACCTGGTGTGGAACAACGAGGTGTTGTGGGACATGGTGAAGGGGTTTCTCCTCGCGCTGGTCGTGGTCTTCGGCATACTCGCGTTCGATTTCCGCTCGGCCAAATGGGCGCTCATCGGCTTCGTGCCGCTGCTCTTTACCATCCTGCTCATCTACGGGGTGGTCGGATTCGCCGGCAAGGACTTCGACATGCCGATCTCGGTGCTGTCCTGCCTGTCGCTGGGCATGGCAGTGGATTTCTCGATCCATTTCATCAGCCGGCTGAGGCAGCGGCTCGAGGAAACCGGCGTCGATGCCCGCCGCGACTTGTCCGCGCTCACAGCAGCGCTGCTGTGGACGGCCGTGCGCCCCGGCAAGGGAATCATGCGCAACTCGGTGCTATTCGCGGCGGCCTTTTCGGTCATGCTGTTCGCGCCGCTGACTCCCTACATCACCGTCGGCGCCTTCATCGTCGGCATGATGCTTCTTTCAGCGCTGCTCACCATCGCCTACCTGCCAGCCTTGATCGTGCTGACGCGGCGCTGGCTGTTCAATGCAGGAGAAACCAAATGAAACCGTTGCGGCAATTCGCCCTGTTGCTCCTGGTAGCGCTCGCCATGGTGCCGGCTTCGGCACGTGCCGCCGATCCCTCGCCCGAGGAGATCGTCAAGCGCTCCCTGGATGCGTTCTACTACGCCGGTAACGACATGCGAACGAAAGTACGCATGAAGCTCATTAACGCGCAGGGCAATGTGAGGGAACGCGAGATGACGATGTTGCGGATTAACGTCGGCAAATCGGGCGACCAGCGCTACTACATTTACTTCCACGGCCCGGCAGACGTGAAGGGCACCTCCTTCATGGTGTGGAAATGCGCTGAAGCTGGTGAAGCGCATCGCGGCGGATGACAAGCGCTCCTCGTTCGTCGGCTCGGATTTCACCTACGAGGATGTTTCGGGAAGGGACTTGGAGGACGAGGCCCACGCGTTGTTGCGCAAGGAGAATCTGGGCGGGCGTCCGACCTACGTGATCGAGAGCAAGCCCAAGGCGTCAGCGGACTACTCCCGGCGGATGTCCTGGATCGACTCGGAACGCTGGCTGCCTCTCAAGGAAGAATACCTCGATGCGCGCAACGAGCCGCTGCGTGTATTTACCGCCGACAAGGTGGAGCAAACGGGCAAGCAGTGGACAGTCACGGCGCGCAGCATGAAGAATCTGCAGAGCGGTCACCGTACCGAAGTCGTCTACCAGGAGGTGGGGTACGACGTCGGACTGAAGCCCGATATCTTCACGGAACGCTATTTGCGCGATGCGCCGGGACAATGGGTGCGGTAATGCAATAGCGCAGGGTCCAGGGAAATGACTGCCGGGACCGGAAGAGCGGCGCGCATTGCGGCAAGCGCTGTTGGGGTTGCGCTTGCACTTGCGTGGTCCATTGCGGCGAGTGGACAAGGCGTTTCGCTGGACGGCTTCGCACAATCCCATGTTGCAGCGCGTACGAGCGGGGTCGCCTGCCCTGCGGGAACCGCATGCGACTTTCCGGCCGCCGAGCTACGGGGACAGCTCAAGGCGGAGGGCAAGAACTCTCCCGGAGACGCAGCTTTCCTCGCGCGCTTCGACTTGCTGCGCGATGCCGCCGTTGACGACACGCGCCTGGTGACGCGGGAGCTGTTCGGTAATATCACCTCCGAGAAGGCAAGCGCCCGCGTGGGACGCCAGGTGATCACTTGGGGCGTGGGGGACCTGCTTTTCATCAACGATACTTTTCCCAAGGATTGGGTCGCGTTCTTCACTGGACAGCCGATGCAGTACCTCAAGCTCGGCAGTGACGGGCTCAAGCTGAACGCCTTTCCCGGTCCTGCCAATTTTGAACTGGTCATCGCCGGGTTCCGCGCCGACAACACACCGACCAGCCGCCGCTTCATCTTCGCCGACCCGCTGCCCTCCGGTTTGCCGCGGCGTACCCTGGAGCCTGGCAACGATTCAGGCGAGGTGGAGATTTCCGGCCGGGTTTCGGGATATCTCGCCAACTGGGAACTCGCCGGCTACGTTTCGCGCACTCACTACCGAAGCCCAGCCTGGCGGGTGACCGGCAGCGAGATCGTCGGTACCTACCCGCGCCTCAACACCGCCGGCGCCAGCCTCACCGGGCCGATTGGCAAGGGGGTAGTCAGCCTCGAGGCGGGATATTACGACTCGCCACAGGATCGGGATGGCCGCGACCCTTCCGTCGAAAACAATCAGTTCAGGGGACTCGTCGGATACTCGCGGCAACTATGGGAGGATGCAACGCTCGGCTTGCAGCTCTACGGCGAATGGATGCGCGACTACGCAGCGTACCGGGGGACCCTCCCCGCCGGATTTCCCGTGAAGGACCGCCTGCGCAAAGTAACAACGGTTCGCTTCACCCAGCTTTTCGCGCACCAAACGGTCACCTTCAATCTCTTCGCCTTCCTTGGCTTGAGCGAGGAGGACCGGTATATCATTCCTTCATTGCGCTATGCGTTCAGCGACAACCTGTGGGCAGAGGTCGGCGCGAATCTCTTTGGAGGTGACCGCAACGGCATGTTCGGGTCAATGCGCGACAACCGCAACGCCTATCTCACGGTTCGCTATGCGTTCTAGGAAACCGCTGATGGCAAAGACACGGTAGTTTTTGAGCCAGCGTAGAGCCGTATCCGTGGGGCGCATTTATCGCGGTTGCGGGCAGTTCGTGCCCTGACAGGCCGGCACGCGGCTTCAGTTCACGGATATGCCGGCCGAACCTGCCGCGAGGCGCCCGATCTCGCACGCGCGATTGAAACCCTGCTGTTTGAATATCTCCAGCACCGCGGGCGCGCTGTCACGGCCGCACGCCACCAGCAGGCCGCCGCTGGTTTGTGGATCGCATAACAGTTTCTTCTGCCACTCCGGCATCCCCGGCGGCAGCGCCACGTGGTTTGCCACGCCGGTCCAATTACGGTCGGAAGCGCCGGTGGCAAAACCGAGCTTCACCAGATGCAGCGCCGCGGACAGTACCGGCACCGCGTCGAACGAGATCTCGGCGCGCAATTTCGAGCCGCGGCAGATTTCGAGCAGGTGGCCGAGCAGACCGAATCCGGTCACGTCGGTCATTGCGTGCACGCCCGGCAATTCGGCGAGCGCAATGCCGGGTGTATTGAGTTGCGTCGTGGTTTCCAGCATCTGCGCGTATGCCTTCGCGTTCAGCTCGCCCTTCTTCAACGCGGCGCCCATGATGCCGATGCCGAGCG
>JACPTJ010000174.1 GCA_016192835.1 Betaproteobacteria bacterium | reverse complement strand
TTGATAATCCCACAGCAGGCGGATCTGTTCGATCGTCACATCGGATTTAGCCAGCAGCAACAGTCCAAACAACGCCGCGGCCAGGCCAGCAATCATGCTTGCCCGCCGCAGCGCTGCGGCGGGCGTTTCGCGCGCGTAAACCAGAAATACCGGGATCAGCACCGTCAGCATCAGCCACGCGGAGTACTTCGAGAGCAGCGCGAGGGCGAGCGCCGCGGCGGCGGCTGCGATCCATCGCGCGCCCCCTTGCTTGAGCGCTTTGATTGCAGCGAAGGCTGCGAAGGTGATGCAAAACATGGCCGGCACATCGACCAGCATCAGCGGCACCTGGGTGAGCAGGTAGGGCATTCCGAGCAGCAGTGCGGCGCCGTAAAAACCCAAAGTTTCGTCCCACAGTTCCTTGCCGATGCGATAGGTCAGAACCACGGTTCCGGAGAAGAGCAACGTAGTGAATGCCTGGATGTAAACCCGTTCTTCACCCGCCACGCGAAAAATCAGGCCGTACAGGAAAGGCACCAGCGGCAGGTCCGTCCACGCCGGAAGCTCACCGCCCCAGGCCCCGGCAAACGCGCCGATGCCGTACAGCGCGAGATACTTGGCCTGCGCGAAATAGCGCGCGGTATCCACGATTACCTCGGGCTCGCTCCAAAAGGCGGCACCGACGGCAAACGACGCGGCGAACAGCCAGGCCCCGGCGCGGCGCGGAGGCAGCGCAATGTTTCTCAATGCGTAAGCCAGAACGATGCCGCAGGCGAGCAGTGCCGCGAGTCCCGCAATCTGCGCATCGGCAAAGATCCAGCGCCAGCTCGTGAGCCGGTTGTCGTCGGCGGCGCGGAAGACGAAAGGCGTAAGAAATGCCGCGCACGCCAACAGAGAAACAAGCAGCAACCCGAGGGCGTTCTCGCCTGCCAGGCGGCCCCGCCAGACTGCGGATCCGTCGCTCCGCGCAAAGGGCAAGGCGCCGCTCAATGCGCTCTGGCGCACGCTATTTTCGCAATCGGTCACCAGGAAACGACCTTGTCATGGGCGAAAATTTCATCCACCAGATGTTCAAACGAGATATCGCGGTCGCGCAGATTCACCACGCGTACCTGATGGTCCCGGGCGTGCGCTTCGATGATCCGGGCGGACAACTCGTCGCCGCCGTCGTTCAACAGGTGGAGAATTCTCAGTTGTGCGTTTTGCTGGCTGGTCACGTTGGGTCCCATTAGAGGACGATGATCCGGTCAGCCTTCTGCACCATCATCGCATTCTGCAACTGGCTGCCGGCGGCGATCGCCTCGGGCAGGGCGTCGAAGCTCACGCCCTTGCGCGTTGCGCTTTCCTGGCAAAAGCTCATGTCAACGCCTGGCAGACGGCACAGCGCGACATAGCCGGGGTCGGCGAGCAGCCGGGTGCCGTCGTCCATGGCGAAGAGGAACACCTCGTGGTCTTTGGCGAGCGCCGCGCGCGTCATCCCCGTAATCGCTTCAAGATGCCTGTCGCTATTGACCAGGATGCCGAGCTTCACTTCTGATTCTCCTCGATGGTGTTGCGCAGTTGCCGGCGGCGTTCAGTACGGCAGTACGTGGTCGTATTCGAGCAGGCTGCGGGCGATGTCTTCAGTGGCAATGAATTCAATATCGGCGTTCTCTTCGCAGTCCGTGCAGATTTTCATGTCCATGTCTTTGATGGTTTCGAGGTGCAGCGCATCTTCCCCCGTGTTTTCCAGTTTCCTGCCCATGACATAGATGTCAACCACGTCGTCCAGCAGCGTGAGGCCGAGGGACATCCTCAATGCCTCGCCCTGTCTGTCTCTGACGAGCACCGCAATTTTCTTGGCCATGATTATCGCTTTGCGCCGGCTAAGCCTGAAGCAGGGGCTTGATCAGTCCGTGCCGGTACGCGTAGGCTACCGCCTCGAGCTTGCTGTGCAGCCCCAGTTTGGCGAGGATGTGCTGAGTGTGGTTGCGGACGGTTGCGCGACTGATGTAAAGCTGCCCGGAAATCGCTGTTGCCGTGCGGCCCTCCGCCAGCAGTTGCAGAATTTGTTGCTCGCGCGCAGTCAGCTTGCATGCCTGCGCGGGAACAGCCGGTGTATTGTTTTCAACGCGCGAGAGAATGTCCGCGAGGTTCGGACGTGCGGCGCCGCCGGGCAGCGGCGAAACTGGTTGTTTCCACGTTGAAGCTGCCATAACCCCTCCTCCTGGTGTCGGGCATGGAACCACGTACCTTAAAATGCTCGTGCCGATATTGGTGGAGTTTCAGATTTACGACCTTGACATAGATCAACTGTAGTAGAGTGAGGGTTCGGACCGACACCATTGACAGAAGGTGGGTTTGCGTTTCACACTAGCGCGCCAGTATGAGAACGTCATGGCCGCGGCTAGCGCCTAGGGCGGCGCCCGCAAATGACGCGATGGCAGAACAGCGCTGATGGCCCAATCGGCGCGATAACAAGACAAAACTGGGCATGTTGGCCATCATTGTTTTTTATGGCCTCTGCAATGGTCTTTATCGCAACCATTCGCCAAGGAGAGGAAACATGGTCTATACAAAGCGCACCCCGTGGACCTTGATCATGGGGGTCATCATGGTCGCCTACGCCTATCTGGTGCAAAGCGGCGCCCTCGCAGGCCTCATCAAGTATCTCGGTACCGCCCGCTACGCCGGTGAGATGCTGACGCTGGGATACGCGTTCGGCGGCATCGCGATCGTGATCGGGCTGTGGCAACTGATCGCGAAGACCGCCGAGGGCCAC
>JACPTJ010000173.1 GCA_016192835.1 Betaproteobacteria bacterium | reverse complement strand
ACCTTTATAGCCCAGTGCCCAGTGCCCTGGTTGGGGAGCCGACCAGAGCTCGAACGCCGCCCTAAACTGATATGACCTCGCGCCAGTGCCCACCTTCATCCCCTTTGGGGCGCCAGTAACTTCAAGAAGTTAGGCGAACTGGGCGAGTCACTGGAGAGCGTATTCCTGCTTTTCGCCCAGACAAGTTTTCAGTCCTATTCCCGGGTAGTAACGGAAATTCTTTCAAGTCCTATTTTCACAGCTATAACTTCGTAAGCTACATTGTGGTACACGAGTATAAGGACGGCACCGTAAACCTAAATTGAGGACAATCATGCGCAATACTTTTCTCGCAGCATTTCTTGCGTTGGCGGTGCCAATAACAGTTCTTGCACAAGCGCCTATTTCCCAGAAAGGTGAACCTTGTCCCAATGGTTATCTTGCCGTGGATAAATTCTGTGTCCCGATGTCATCTATCACTAAAACCGCAATACCTAAAGTCGGTGAGTCTTGCCCTAAAGGTTATCTTGCCGACGGCAAATATTGTGCCCAGATGTCATCCAGCCCTAAAGCTGCAATACCAATAGTTGGTGGGTTTTGTCCTAAAGGTTATCTTGCCGCCGGTAGATATTGCGCCCAGATGTCATCTATCACTAAAGCCGCAATACCTAGAGTTGGTGAGTCTTGTCCCAAAAGTTATCTTGCCGAGGGAAAGTATTGTGTCCCGATGTCATCTAGCCCAAAAGCCGCAATACCTAAAATTGGTGGGTATTGTCCTAATGATTATCGTCCCGAGGGTAAATATTGTGCCCAGATGTCATCTATCACTAAAGCCGCAATACCTAGAGTTGGTGAGTCCTGTCCCAAAAGCTATCTTGTCGACGGTAAATTCTGTGTCCTGAGATGATCTTGATCTACGACGATGGAGGTGGGGTCCATGCCGAATTCGAAATAGCCTGCGCGGCGGTCTGATGGGCCGCAATCCGCTTTCGCGCAACGCGCACGCGCTCACTTGAGCCAGTCCGGCCGTTCGCCCCCGCCCGCTGCCACGCCGAGCGCTGCGCCACGCGGCCGAAGGTCTTTTCGTCGATGATCGCGGGCACGTCGACCTTGGTCCACTCGGTGAGATGCCTGATCTTCGTAAGTGTCCCCAAATCCCGTCTTGAAATGGTGCGGAAAGAAACGCTTCAATGACGCTCCTCACCTCGGGCAATCCAGGTGCCTCAAGTCCCGCCTTGGCCAGAAAACTCGACCACTGCTTCTGTTTCGCCTCATCCGCGGTGAATTTCTCCAGCAGCGCGACGGGAGGAGCCGTCGCGAGCGCGGTTTTTCTGCGGTCGAACGTATTGCGGATCGCATTGGCGAGCGTGTCGCCATCGAATTCGAATTGCCGCGCCAGTGCCCACAGGTCGTAGAAATCCTTCATGCGGCTATTCTGCATGCCGAGACTCACGGTTGCTTTGACCCGCCCGAAATCGCCTTCGATCATAGTCGGCCAATGAGTTTTCTCATGATGATGTACCCGGAACTGGCGGAAATGACGGCGCTATTGAAGACCGTGGGCTCAGTAGATCGGTTGGTGGCAGGATAGACCGCATCCGGGTCGTCGGTGATGTCAGTTCGGGCCTCCAGACGGTCGAGGCACCGCTCAAAATTTCTGCTTGCACATGCCGATGGACTATATGTGAACTTCGATGATGCCGCCGACCGCATGAAAGTCCCGCGGCTGGTGCTTAAGCGCGGCTGTGAAGCCCTGCTTCAGCGTGGTTTCATCGAAACGCGCAACGATACCCTTTGTCACGCTACGCAAGACTGCTCGGCGCGGCCCATTCGGACTAGAATTACGGAATTCGTCATGGACAGGCCGCTCCTTTTCTGTAAGCAACGCATCATCCGGATAACTTGAGGAAGCCTGATGTCTACTATCGTTGAACGCATCGCCGAATACGCCGAGGCACTGAAGTACGAAGAGATTGACGTCGTGACCAGAAACTACGCGAAGCGTGTTCTTCTCGATTCGCTCGGCTGCGCATTCGGCGCCCTCGAGGGGGAACCGGTTCGCATCGTGAGGAAGGTGGTGACAGATCTCGGCGGGGCTCCGCAAGCCACGCTCATTGGGCAAGGAACAAAAACGAGCGGCTACCTGGATTTCAACGACGTGTACTTCGGACCGGCGTGGACCGCTCATCCCAGTGACGCGACAGGCGCTTTGCTCGCTGTCGCTGAATCGCAGCAGCGTTCCGGAAGGGACCTTCTGACAGCATTGGTACTCACCTATGAAATGCAGATGCGCTTTTCCGATCTGCCTGTGGCGAGGAACCTGTGGCACGAGGGTTGGGATCACTCTTGTTCGTGCGCATATGCAAGTGCGACCGGCGTGGCCAAACTTCTCGGACTCGATGCCCGGCGGATCGCGCACGCCATCGCGCTGTCCGGTGCGCGGGCGAACACTCTGTCCGAAATCCGGGTAGGCGATATCCCGATGGACAAAGCCCTGTCGGCTCCCGTGGCGGCGGCCAATAGCGTCCTGTACGGTCTGCTTGCAAAGCAGGGGTTTACAGGGTGCTCGACGCTCCTTGAGGGGAAGTATGGTTTCAAAAACGCGGTTGCCAAGGGGGCCGATGTCGAGCCGTTGGTTCCCGGGAAGGGGGTTTTCCTGATTAACAAGGTCGGTCTCAAACCGTACCCCGTGGAGGGCATGACGATCGCCATGGTGCAGGCCGGTATTGAGGTGGGCGCCGAAAACGGAATCAAGGCCAACGAAATCGAAGCCGTGAGGATCATCACACACGAGGAAGCAATCACGAAGCCGAGTTGGGGACCGAAGAAGTTGAAACCCACGAGCAAAGAGACGGCGGACCACAGCTTTCCGTACTGCGTGGCGGTCGCGTTGGTGGCCGGCAAATGTACCCCGGAGCAGTTCAGTGCCCGCTGGCTGGCAGATCCAACCGTAGCGCGTTTGATCTCGCTGACCACCATGGCCTCGACGCCCGAAATGTCGACCATTTACAAGAACGGCCACAGGCCGGCGGCGGTGGAGGTCAGGACGAATCGCGGGATCTTCCTGAAGGAGGTACCTTATCCAACTGGCGATCCCGAGAATCCGATGTCGTGGGACCAGGTGGTCGAGAAGTTTATCCCGATGGCTTCAAATGTTATCGGTAAGGAGAAGGCGGAACGCACTGCGGCGAGTATCGACGGGATAGACAAAATGAATAATGTGACCGATTTGACCGAACTACTTAGCGGTTGATCCGTAATGCGATAGTCCGCTACGGCAGCGTCAGCCGCTTGACCCAGGGTTGCGGTGCACAGAAAGAGGAGCAGGTTCATGAAGAGCTTGATATGGGGCGTCACTGTAATATTGCTATTGGCTAGATTGCATGTCGGTGCCAGCTTGGCGGCGGAATTCCCCTATCCCACCAAACCAATACGCATGCTGGTCGGATTCGGTCCCGGCGGCGCCGCAGACATATTGGGTCGGATTCTCGGTCAGAAGTTGACGGAGACTTTGGGCCAACAAGTCGTCGTGGACAACCGGCCGGGGGCAACTACTACCATTGCAGCGGAAACTGCGGCGAATGCCACACCAAACGGCTACACGCTCCTGCTGATCACCAGCGCGCATGCCGTTAGCGCCGGAATTTACAAGAAGCTGAGCTACGATCCCGTCAAGTCTTTTTCGCCGATCACGTTGATCGCATCGGCGTCGTTGGTGTTGGTGGCCACGCAGTCCTTGCCCGCGAAATCGATCGCAGAATTGATTGCGGCGGCAAAGGCAAGCCCCGGCAAGATCACTTTCGGATCCAGCGGTACGGGCAGCATTACATACCTTGCCGGAGAATTGCTCAAGGATCGGGCGGGAATCGACATTCTACACGTGCCCTACAAAGCGATGTCGCAATTGCAGGTCGACATTATGGGCGGCAATATCCAACTGGCATTTACTTCCATTCCCGCAAGCATCGGACAGATCAAGACCGGAAGGGTTCGGGCACTCGGAGTGACGTCAGCGAAGCGGTTACCGTCGCTGCCCGATGTCAGTACCATCGCGGAAGGCGGTGTTCCGGGCTACGAGGTTTTGAACTGGTACGGCGTACTCGCGCCCGCCGGCGTGCCGCGGGACATCGCCGGCAAGCTGCACGCGCAGATCGTGAAAAGCATAAAGACGCCGGAAGTCGCGGAAGCGATCACGAGGCAGGGTGCCGATCCTGAGGTGAATACACCGGAGGAGTTTCGGGCATACCTCGTGTCCGAAGTCGCCAAGTGGAGGCAGGTCATCAAAGCGGCAGGGATGCAGCCTGAATAAGATTGGTGCGCGACGTGTACCGGTCAAGCGGTATCGAGGGCTGCAGGCGGATGCATGGCTGCGCTCGATGCGCAAAAGTGTCCGGAATCACCGGCTTGGAAATCGGGCTCTAGAGCGGGGAGTACATGGTGAATTACCAGGAGCGGCGCAAGAGATTCCGTGCAATACTGACTGGGGCACGCTGTTTATTTCCGGCTTCGGTCTACGACGCGCTGTCGGCGAGAATCGCGGAATCCGTCGGGTATGAGTTAGGCATACTGGCAGGCTCGGTGTCGGCATGCACGACGCTGGCTGCCCCGGATCTCGCGTTACAGACGCTGACGGAATTTGCCAACCAGGCACGGCGTATCGTACGTGCCACGAAGCTCAGCCTCATGGTCGACGCGGACCATGGTTACGGCAACGCGCTGAACGTGATTCGTACCGTACAGGAGCTCGAGCATGCGGGCGTTGCCGCCATTACGATTGAAGACACAGCATTGCCCGCGCGTTTCGGAGGCCCGGAGAATGTAGAGCTTGTCTCGATCGACGAAATGTCGGCCAAATGCCGCGCAGCACTGTCGGCACGGCAGGATGATTCGCTCGTGATTGCCGCCCGAACCGCAGCGCTGATAGGAGAGGACAGCGAGCGTGCTGTCATCCGGGCGAAGGCCTATGTCAGTACGGGCGTGGACGCGATATTCATCACGGGACTGCAGAAACTGGGTGATTTCGATGCTATAAGGAGAGTGGTCAAG
This sequence comes from Betaproteobacteria bacterium, assembly GCA_016192835.1. Taxonomy (GTDB): domain Bacteria; phylum Pseudomonadota; class Gammaproteobacteria; order Burkholderiales; family SG8-41; genus PALSA-1004. Next base: position 6,974 of record JACPTJ010000173.1, on the reverse strand, counting down.
CTACCCATCATCATGGGGCGAGCGAGCGCCGTCACGAACGAGGATCTGGCTGCGCGCGGTGTCCGCATCGTCGTGCAGGGCCACCAATCCCTGGCCGTGGTCGTCAAGTCGTTGCGCGAAGTTTATGGTCATCTTTACGCCGGAGGTGCCCCCGCCGATCTTGCATCGAAGGCCGCCTCAGCACAGGAAATGGACCAACTGATGAATGGCGAGCACTACAGGGATCTGCTGCAAAATTACCTTCGATCGCATTAATGTTGAATATCGTAGTCCATGCAAAATAGCCGTAATCAACCTGTTCTGACCCGTCGTGCCCTCGCGAGAAGGAGATGACCATTGATAATCGACTTTAGAGTTCGTCCTCCGTTCAAGTCATTTTTCAATCTCACTATTTTCGGCTCACGCCTTGAGGCGCCAAACCGGCCGGCTGCCTGGGTTGGGCCAATGGCAGAATCCGTCAAGAGTCGGTCTTTGGAGCGGTTTCTCGATGAGTTGTCTGCCGCCTCTGTACAACATTCCGTAGTCTGGGGGCGCAGTGTGCCCGACAAGGCGGCCAGTACCGAGATGGAAGACGTCGCAGAGCTTGTCTTGAAATACCCGAAATTGTTCTCCGGTTTTGCGGGCGTCGCGGTACCGGAGGAAGGTCAAGTGGACAACGCGGTCAAAAACGTGGAAAAAGCGCTGATCCACCTGAAGCTGAAAGGAATAACGCTTGAACCTGGATTTGCGATGTCCTCCACACGAGGCGCCGACGATCCGAATCTTCACCCGATTTACGAGAGGTGCCAGGAACTGGGTGGCATTCTCGGATTTACGATCAGCGTAAGAGCAGGCGGCGACATTCGATTTTCAAATCCGGAAGCTGTAGATCGGGTTGCAGGATTGTTCCCCAGGCTTCGAATGGTCGTCGGCCACTCATTCTGGCCTTGGGTCGCGCAAGCATGTGGGGTCGCATATCGCCGCAGGAATGTTTACTTGCTTCCCGATTTCTACGGACTGGGATGTCCCGGCCATCTCCAGTGGGTGGAAGCTGCGAACTCTCTGTTGCCAGACCAGATCCTCTTTGCCAGCGCTTATCCTCTGGCAGCAGTTGCCCCGATGGTGGAAGGCTACAAGGCACTTCCATTTCGGGCTGGCGTCCTGGAAAGGGTGATGTACCGCAACGCCGCGGCGCTACTTAAACTCGAAGCATGAAATGGTTCGTAACCGCGGTGACAAGCTTGGCATTGCCCCGCCGTGACGGACCAAAACGGAGAAAAAAATGATGAGAAGAAGCGTGCTGTTCTCTTTCTTATGCGTGTGCTTTTGCAATGCGACTTACGCTCAGGCGCAGAACTATCCCGTTAGGCCTGTCCGATTGGTGGTACCCTATGCGGCGAGCGGTCCGACTGACACGCTTGCCCGCATCGTTGCGCAGAAATTTAGTGAGCTATGGGGCGAACAGGTGATTGTCGATAACCGTCCGGGCGCGAACAGCATCATCGGAACTGAAATAGTCGCAAGATCGCCATCGGATGGATATACCCTGCTGGTCGCTCTCCCGGCATTCGCAATTAATCCGACTATGTATCCAAAGCTACCGTACGATACATTGCGCGATTTTTTGCCGATCTCCATGACGGGTACGGCAGGATATGTGATTGTCGTGAATTCATCATTGCCAGTAAAGTCGATTCAGAATCTCGTTGCTCTCGCGAAAGCGCGCCCCGGACAACTCAGTTTCGGAAGCGGCGGAATCGGAAGCCCAGCGCATCTGGCCATCGAGCTATTGCAACAAAAAGCGGGCATTAAGATGGAGCATGTGCCGTACAAAGGTGGGGCGCCTGCGCTGTTAGATCTCGTGACTGGACAGATTCAGGTCATGGCAAACCCGATAGGTTCGTCGATGCCCTTTGTGAATGCCGGCAAATTGCGGGCAATCGCCGTGTCATCCGACAAACGTTCACGGATAATCCCAAATGTTCCAACGGTTTCTGAGGCAGGAATAGGCACGTATCGTATCAGCACATGGTATGGCCTTTTCGCTCCGGCAAAAACGGACCCGTCCATTGTCCAATTCGTGGCGAGATCGCTGTCAACCGCACTGAAAGACCCCGATGTCGAGAAACGGTTCGCTGCGTTCGCGGTCGAACCGGTAGGCAACAGCCCCGCGGCATTTTCTCAGTTCGTGCGAGAGGAGATCGCGCAGTGGGCTCAACTCATCCGGACGGCGAATATTGCCCCCTAGAAATGCACGAACTGACATGTATTACGCGAAGGAGATAACAGTATGAGCACGCGTGCCCTGGCCCGTTTCGCGGCCAACCTGAACTATGAGGTGCTGCCGCCAGCGGTGATCGAGCGCGCCCGCGTGCACCTCCTGGACGGCCTGGGCTGCTTGCTTGCTGGGACGATGGGCGGACCCGGTCGGAGCGCCGCGGACATGGTGGCGGCGCTTTGCACGCAAGGGGGCGAAGCGACAGTGTTTACCGGATGCACGCGCGGGTCGCCGCGCGATGCTGCCTTCGTCAACGCCATGACGCTCTACAGCGTCGGACTCAACGATATCCACACTGAATCCGTGTCGCATCCCGGAGGCTGCATCATCCCCGTGGTGCTCGCGACTGGCGAGGCAGGCGGTGCTCGGGGCCGCGATCTGCTCGTCGCCATGATCGTCGGCTATGAAGTGATGTGCCGCATCGGACGCGCGGTCATGCCGAGCCATCGCGAGCGCGGGTTCCATCCCACCGGTACCTGTGGCACATTCGGCGCCGCGGCGGCCGCGTCCCGGATGATGGGCTTCGGCGCAAACGAAACGGCGAACGCACTGGGCATAGCCGGCAGCCAGGCTGCGGGGCTTTTCGAATTTCACCGCGATGGCGCGCTCACCATGGTGTTTCATGCGGCGCGGGCGGCGCAGAACGGGGTCGAGGCGGCGCTGCTCACCAAGACTGGCTTGACGGGGCCCTGCACCGTGCTCGGGCCGACGACGATCGCCGCCTCCAGCGCCACCGCGGTGCTCGTGAAGCGTCTGAGCGTCCGTTCGCCCGACGACGTTGCGGAGGTCGTGGTGCGTTGCCATGCCGTTGTGGCCCGCGACAATGAAGAGGCCGATCCGCAAACGCTACTCGCCGCGCGGCTCAGCATGCCGTTCAACATCGCACTCGTGCTCGCGCGAGGTGACGTCGTCACCGCCGACTTGTACGACGCCGATCTCCGGGATGTGCGGGTGAAGGCGAGCCTTAGCAAGGTCCGGCTTGTGCGGGATGACGCGATGCCGCGCTTCGGTTGCAGCGTGTCGATCCGGCTCGCGAACGGGCGGAACGGCGAGGAGACGATCCTCGCGCCGCGTGGTGAAGCCTCCCATCCTCTCACGTGGAACGAGGTGTCCGACAAGTTCCGGCGGTTGACGGCGTCCGTCATGCACGCGGAAGGCGTGCAGCCGGTCATCGACGCGGTGCGCAGCCTCGAAACGAATGGCGTGCGCGTGCTCGCGCAGCGGATGCTGGAAGGCATGCGGCCAGTGGCGTAGGCGCGTCAAGGACGGCATCGCCTGCGGGCAAGGTACCGACGACGACCATTCATTCGCTCCGGATCAACATCGATCCGTTCTCGCAGAACGATCGGCTTGAATTGGCGTAATAGCCGCTGCTAGTGCCGGCTGCCGCCGAATTTGCTTTTGAGCTCCGGCTCGAACTCGCCGTCGATCAGCACGTACAGCATCTTGCACGGCTTGTCCGAGCGGTTGCTCCACGCGTGGTTCGTGCCGCGCTGGATGACCACGTCGCCGGCTTTCAGGTGCACGTCCTCGTCATCGAGCAGCATCACGACTTCGCCTTCCAGCACCACCGCGTAATCGATCGTCTGCGTGCGGTGCATGAAAGGATGGCGGCGGTTCTGGCCGAAGGTCGACGCGTTCTCGGCCCCCATCGCCTTGAACACTTCTTTCGCCTTCGCGGGATCCATGTTCCGTATCGCCTCGGTCTCGGGCGCAATCTCCGAAATGCGGAACACCGTGCCATGAGGCGGCGGATGGATTTGCCTCGGCCCGCCGGTCGGGTCCGGCTCGTCGCGCCTGACGATCACCGGCGAGCGGTCGGTCCTCCACAAGTCGACCGAGATATGTCCCGGCCGGTTCGGGTTGGTGCGCACCGCGGGCGCGAGGCGGTCTTCGAGGACGATCGCTTTGCCGTTGGCGTCGTGGCCCGTCACTACCCGTCTGATTTTCCCTTGCATCGCAGTCTCCTGTGTTGCCCCTCAGGGGTCAAGGTGAGGGTATCAGCACTTACTCGGGCTCGGCGCCCGCGAGCTTGACGATCTCCGCGAAACGCTTGAACTGATCGTTAAGGAACGCTCTGAACTCGGCGGGCGGATTGCCCACCGGCTCGAGCTTGAGCGCATCGAGACGCTCGCGCACTTGCGGGCTCTTGAGCGCGGTCTGCGCTTCGGCGTGCAGCCGCGCGACGATCTTCGGCGGCGTCTTCGCCGGCGCGAGCATGCCGTACCAGCTCATCGCATCGAGCTGCATGCTTGGGACGCCCGCTTCGGCCATCGTCGGCACGTTGGGCAGAAACGGCGCGCGCTGGGGACCCGTGTAGGCGAGCGGCTTCAGCTTCCCGGACTGCACGTGCGGAAGCCCCGAAGGCGTGGTGACGAACATCATCTGGATCTCGCCCGCGATGAGCGCGGTGATGGCGGGCCCTGCGCCTTTAAAGGGGACGTGCTCGATCCGCGTCCCCGTGCGCACGTTGAAAAGCTCGCCCGCGAGGTGCAGCGTGTTGCCGATCCCCGCCGAGCCGAAGGAGCGCTTGCTGCCCGGCTTTTTCGCCAGCGCGATGAGTTCCTTCACGGTAGCGGCGGGCACCGAGGGATTCACGGCGAGTATGTAACCGCCGCCGTTCGCGAGGTTCGTGACCGGCGCGAAATCCCCGCGCACGTCGAAAGGCAGTTTTCTCTGCGTGCTGGGGTTCACTGCGAACGACGCGGAAGTGATGAGCAGGGTGTAGCCGTCCGGCGTCGACTTCGCGACGAGGTCCGCCGCAATGATGCCGTTCGCGCCCGGCCGGTTGTCGACGATCAACTGCTGCCCCATTTGCGTCGACATCTGCTGGGTGATCAGCCGCGCGACGATGTCCGGCGCGCCGGGACCGAAGCCGACGATGACGCGGATGGGTTTCGCCGGATAGCTTTGCGCTGAGGCTGAAGCTGAAAGAATTGCTGTCAGTGCCCCCAGGAACAGGCTGCGGCGCATCGGGATTGCTCCTCGCATGTATTGTTATATTCCGATCATCGCCACGCGGGCAGGCGCAAGGAGCGTTACGTGTTTGTCAGCCCGGTGCGCTGGACGCTGATCAGTTGAACTGGCAGGCTCCGGGACCGTCAGGGTGGCCGCAGCTTTGGCATGACCCCGGCATTTCCATTTGGGTTGCCGCGGACCCCGTTATCGCCGCGAAGGCAGACAGCTTCTTTTGCAGTTCGGTGCCGTGGCACGCCGGGCACTCGGGCGCGGGAGAAGATCCACGCACCAGCGTTTCAAACTCCTTGCCGCAGGAATTACATGAGTCTTCGAATATGGGCATGATTTCGGTGCTCCCGTGAAAACATTCGTTGCAGCATTATAGATGACATGAAACCGGGGGATGTTGGAAAAATCGCCCGGTGCAGAACCATGAAGGGGAGCGGCTATTTGGACTGCGCGTCCCGCACAGCTTTGCGCAGTGCAGTGACGCGCTGAAAGCATTCTGGACAGGCGACTCGCACGGCGCCACCCAGCGGAGTGCGGGATAACGGCCGCATCGTCGAGGAATCGACCAGGCGCTTGCACTCCGGGCACCGTTTGACTTTTGAGGGGTCTTTAGTCATCAGTTGATTGGCGGCTTGGCAGCGCCGGAAGAGTCAGTCTAGCGCGCCGCAGCGAAAGTGCAAAGGGCCAAAACAACTCTTATGTTACGATATTGAACTCTTGGTGGGTGCAGGAAGTCGAATCAGCGGATGCCGGGAAGGAAGGGAAAGACTATGAAACGCAAGCTCAACCTGTTGGGCGCAACCCTGATCGGCGCGGCGGTCCTCTCCCCCGCAGTCCATGCGGCGACGGTGTTCGACGGACTCAATGTCCTGGTCCAGGATAGCTTCCAGTCGCAATTCAGCGAAGTCCAGGGCGTACTCGCCGTCGGCGGCAACGCCACGCTCTTCAACTATGGGGTCGATTTGTTGTCCACCCCCTACGGCGGCGCCGGCGGCTACGGGCTGGTGGTCGGCGGCAATCTGACCTTCAGCAGTGGTTCTGTCGGCACGTTGATTACCAACCCGGCCCAGACCTACTATGGCGGCGCGCTGAGCGGCTCGCTCGTCAATTACACGGGGGGGTTCAATACCGTGAACCCGCTCAGCTTCAGCTCGCTCTTCAATCAGGCGTCAGTTGCTTCCACGGCATTGGCGGGCTATTCCAGCACGGGCGCGGCGACGTTAAACGTCGGCGGCATTTTTGGCAATCCCGGAGGCTTGACTCTCACCGGCGATGGCAGCAGCGCGGTGCAGGTATTCAGCATCAGCGGGACCGACCTGCAGACCCGTAACCAGATCGTGGTCAACAACGTTCCGACGACCTCGACCGTACTGGTGAACGTGACCGGCACCTTTGCCCAACTGGCGAGCGTCGACAGCAGCTCGCCGTTCGACCCCTTTGGCGGCAAGGTTCTGTTCAATTTCAAGGACGCGGCGCAGGTGAACTTTGCCAACACCGGCTTGCATGCGAGCATACTCGCGCCGAACGCGGTTATTACGTCAAATTCCGGGCACATCCGGGGGGTGGTGATCGCGAAGGACTGGAACGGGAATTTCGAAGTACAACCCGGCGCAGCGCCTATGCTGCTGGCGGTGCCGGAGCCCGAAACCTACGCGATGATGCTCGCCGGTCTCGGTTTGATGGGATTTGTCGGACATCGCAGAAAACGCATTCCAGCCGCCTGATCAGGCTGAACAGCAATCAACGGGTT
>JACPTJ010000337.1 GCA_016192835.1 Betaproteobacteria bacterium | reverse complement strand
CACTTCGTCGCGGCAGCTGCCCAGCGCGCAACCGATGTGATTGAGGATCGATCGTTTCGCTTCCCTGCGCAGCGACTGCGGGATGTCGTTCCAGCTCGATTCGACGATGAACTGCGCGAGCCGCGCGGTGACGTTTTCATAGAGACCCCCCTCTCCCGCCTGGGCGGGAGAGGGCTGGGGTGAGGGTGGGGCTGTCACTTGGTTACCTGAACCTCAAGAGTGTGGCGTCCGATTCTGATCTTCAATGGATTTGACGAGCGCAAGAATGTTGCCTGCAGTCTTCGCCATCGCAACGTCCACCAGCTTGCCGTCCACGGTAGTGCTGGCGGTGCCCCGCGCGAGGGCTTCGTCAAACGCCTTCAATACGCGGGTAGCGTAATCGATTTCCGCCGCGGTCGGCATGTAAATCTGGTTGGCCGCCTCGATTTGAGTCGGATGGATCACGGTGCGCCCGCGGAACCCGAGTCGTTTCGACAGCGTGGTGTCGCGCTTGAATCCTTCGAGATCCCTGATGTTCGAGAATACGCCGTCCAGCGGATACCTGACGTTCGCCGCGCGCGCCGCCACGAAAGTGAACTGCCGCACGAACATCATCTCGGGCCCCTCGCTGGTCCACGTCGCGCCGAGGGAAACGTTCATGTCCCCGTCTTCGCCCCCGGCGTATATCACGGACTCCACGCGTTTTGCGGCGGTGATGATCTGCAGCGATGACAGGACGCCCGAGGCGCTTTCGATCATCACGATGATCGGCGTGCTTCCCGCCGCGAGCCCCTTGCGAACCTCGAGGCTCGAGAGCATGCGGTCGACCGCGGCAACATCGCCCGGGGAATCCTGTTTCGGTACCACAAACCCGGCAAGCCCGGGCGTGCCGACAAATTCGGCGAGATCTTCATGCAGATATCCGCTGGGCACGGCGTTGACCCGCACCCAGCTTTTGTCGCCGGGCGTTTTGGCGATGGTTTCCTTCGCCATGGCCCGCGCGTTCGCCTTCTCGGCGGCCGGAACCGTGTCCTCCAGGTCGAATATGAAGCCGTCGGCAGGCAGCGAGCCGAGCTTGTCGAGCATCCTCCGCTGATTGGCCGGCACGAACAACAAGCTTCGCCAGATGCGCATGAATTTATCTCCCGTATGGTTTTCTGCTGATCACCCCCCTCACCCCAGCCCTCTCCCCCGAGTCCGGGGGAGAGGGAGTGTTCCCTCGCCTCGCTTGCGGAAAGAAGGAATGTTCCCTCGCCCCGCTTGCGGGGAGAGGGCTAGGGTGAGGGGGAATTCGCCAACATTACGGCTCCAGCCGTGGAAAAACTTTCGATCTCGACAGCGCTGTATCCCAGCTCCCGCAGAATTTCAGCCGAATGCTCGCCCAACAGGGGCGCGGGCCTGCGGATGCTGGGGCCATCGTGATCGAACAAAACCGGATTGCGGACCGTGCGCGTGGTCCCCATGCGCGGATGCGTGACATCCTCGATGACGTTCCTCGCGCGGATGTGCGGATTGGCGAAGACTTCCTGAAAATTGTTCACGCGCGAACAAGGTACGCCCGCCTCCATCAGCACGGCCTCCAGGTCATCGACACTGCGCTCGCGTAGCGCCGGTGACACGACGTCCAGCAGGTCGGCCTCGTTCTGCTTCCTGAGCACATAGGTCGCGAAGCGGGCGTCGGTGATATGGCTCTCGAGGCCGAGCACCTGCATGAACCGCCTGAACAATTCGTCGTTCGGCGTGCCGATCGCCAGATAGTGCCCATCCTGAGTTTCGAAAATCTGATAGGGCGCATTCAGGCGATGCTGGTGTCCGATACGCTCCGGCACCACTCCCGTCGCGAGATACCCGGCCGCCTCCCACGCCGCCGCCGCGATGGAGGACTCGACGAGCGAGACATCCGCGATCCGTCCGCCCTTGTCGCGCAGCACGCCGATCAGTCCCGACAACGCCGCGTAAGTCGCGAACAGAGCCCCCAAAATGTCCGCGGTCTGGATCCCGGAACGCATGGGTATTTCACCTGGCAATCCAGTGACCGATAAAGCGCCGGAAAAAGCCTCAACGATCAAATTGACACCCGCGCGCCGCCGATACGGCCCCGTCTGGCCGAAGCCGGAGGCCGATACGTACACGATCTCAGGGTTGATCGCGCGCACCTGCGCGGGACCAAGACCGATCGCTTCGAGTGCGCCAGGGCGGTTGTTTTCGACGAACACGTCGCTTTTTGCGACCAGCGCGTGAACGATATCGCGCGCCTGGTGTTGTTTCAAATCCAGGACCAGGCTGCGCTTGTTGCGATTCAATGCCGCGAAGCTTGCGCTCTCCGCATTGACCATGGGGGGCGTTGCCCGGGTCTGGTCGCCCCGCGGCGGACGCTCGATCTTGATGACGTCCGCGCCCATATCGCCGAGCAACATGCCGCAAAACGGGCCGGCAATCAAATTGCCGAGCTCCAGTACCCTGATGCCTTCAAGTGGCTGCGACACTGCGATCTGCCGCATCACTCCGGGGTTAAGCCGATCTTGGCGGCCAGCCGCTTGTTCGCCTCGATTTCGTTGACGATCGTCTTCGCGAAGTCGGCGGGCGTGGAACCCACGGAAACGAAACCCTGCGCCGCAAATGCGCGCCGGATTTCCGGATCCGCCAGAGCCTTCGCCATTTCGTCGCGCATGCGATTCACGGTTTCGTTCGGCGTGCCGGCCGGAAACCAGAATGCGTACCACGGCACGAACAGATAACCTTTGACACCGGCTTCGTCGATGGTCGGCACGTCGGGGAGATCATTCCAGCGACTGGCCGCGGTAATGCCGAGTGCTCTCAGCTTGCCTGCTTTGACGTGGGGCAGGAGCACCGTCGGCGGGCCAAAGCAGGTGTCAATTCTCCCGGCAAGAAGATCGGTGATGGCTTGTCCTACGCCCTTGTAAGGAATATGGGTGATCCGCGTCCCCGCCATGTCGTTGAAGATTTCGGCCGCGAAATGCATGACGTTG
>JACPTJ010000336.1 GCA_016192835.1 Betaproteobacteria bacterium | reverse complement strand
GCATTGGGTGCGAGCACGCCAGGAAAACGGATCAGACGCAGGCGCGGACGCGGCACCAGGGCGGCCAAGCGCTGCATGAATTCCAGCGGCGAGATCTTGATGTGCGTGGTGGCGTCGCGCCAGGCGCTTTTGAGTTGCAGCCAGCAGGCGCGCGCCAACCCCGAGGCGCAACGGCCCACCATGCGCGGCTTCAAGATCGCCCAAGCCGCGCTCGGCCAACAGATCAGCACTGTGCAGGCAAAGTGCCGCATGTTGCAGGCGCGCCTGGCCAAGCTGCCCAAACGCGTGCCGCTCAAGGCGCTGCTCGATGAGGCCGAGATCGTCAAGCTCGCCCCCGAGGCCAAGCACCTCACCGACACCATCAAGATGGCAGCCTACCGGGCTGAAACGGCACTGGTGCGCTGTCTGACGCTCAACGGCGTGCCCACCGAGGACGACGGGCGAGCGCTCGTGCGCGAGATGCTGCTGAGCAGCGCCGACATCGTGCCTCAAGCGCAAGAGCATCGCTTGCTGGTGCGCCTGCATTCGCTGGCTAACCCACGACACAATAAAGCCCTCGCCAAACTGTGTGAAACGCTCAACGCGCTCGAGGTTCGCTATCCGGGCACGGACCTGACGCTTGTCTACGAGGCACCCGAGGTTGCATAGATTCTTACGCCCATGTCAGGAGTCCTGAACTTGAGAATCAGGCCGCTGCGCTTGCCCACGCAGGCGAGAGTTTCACCGGCTTTCCGCTCGCGACGGCGTGCTCGATCGCAAGTGTGACGGCCAGGTTGTTGCGCGCCTCGGCGGCGGTGGTGAGCGCGCAGGGGCGGCCGGTCGAGAGATGATCGAGCCACGCACGCGTCTCGCTCGCGAGCGGCCCCCAGAAATCGCCTTCGGCCCAGTCGCCCGGCGCGGAGCTGCCGAGGAAAGCCATGTTGACGGTGTGATCCGGGACGTAGATGTGCGGAATGCCGTGCTCGGTACAAAGGAGCTGGTCGAGGTGATCGTCGTCGATAACGAGCACGCCTTCGGTGCCGAGTATCTCGAAGCGACCGCTGTAACCCAGGGACGGATAGTGGTCGGGAAAAGCGAAGCTCACGCCGAGGTTCACGATCGCGCCGTCGGCCAGCCTGAGGATCGCCCAGGTCACGTCATCGCAATCGTAGCCGCGCGCGCGTATCGTGCCCGCCTGTCCCCACGCCGACACTTCAACCACCGGGTTATCGGGCGCATACCAGCCGAGCAGGTCCACATAATACGTAAGCGAATCCACGACCGGTGTGGCGCCCGGGTTGCGGTTGAGCATCTGATACACCTGTGCGCGAGTGTTGTAGAGCCGCGCGGATATACCGACGATCTTTCCGACCCTGCCGAGCTTCACCTGCTCCTTCGCCGTGAGATAGCGCCGCTTGAAGCGCCTGCTGTAGCCCACGCGCAGGTTCCCGCGGCTCGCTTCGAGCGCGGCCAGTATGCGGCTCGCATCTTCGAGCTCGAGCGCGATCGGCTTCTCGACGAGAACCGCCTTGCCGCACTCCAGCGCCTGCAGCACCGGCGCGGTGTGCTCGTGCTCGCTCGTGGACACGATGACCGCGTCGACTTCCGGATGCGAGATCACTTCCAGATTGTCGGCCGAGCTGACGCGCGCCTGCGTTTTGTCTGCGAGTGCACGCGCCCGCGCCGGATCGGCGTCGGACACCGCCAGGAAGCGCACCGCGGGATGCGCCGCGGCGAGGTGCGCGCGCATGGCGCCGATGCGCCCCGCCCCGACGACTGCAACGCCGATCTGTCTGTGTTGCGGCATGGACTCGATCCTCGATCTGGGTTCGTGGTGACGCGGGCGATCTAATTGGGCTTGATCCCGGCTTGCTCGACGACCCGTGCCCATCTGGGCACGTCCGCCTGGATGTGCGCGGCGAACTGCTCGGGGGTATCCAACGGGATTTCGAACGCTTCTGCCATGATGCGCTCGCGTACATCGGGAAGCCGCAGCACCCGCAGCACTTCGCGATTAAGGCGCTCGATTACCGGCCTCGGCGTGCCTGCCGGAGCGAGTAATCCATACCACGAGCCCACTTCGAAGCCGGGCAATCCGGATTCCGCCACTGTCGGCACGCCGGCCAGCACGGGCGAGCGGCGCGCGCCACTCACGGCAATCGCCCGCAGACGACCCGCTTCGATCAACCGCGCGGATTGTGCGATCCCGCCGAATATGAGCGGAACCTCGCCGCTCATGGTCGCGATGACTGCCGGCGCATTGCCCTTGTACAAAACGATCACGACATCGATGCCCGCCGTGCCCTTGAACAGCTCCGCGGCGAGCTGCGACACGCTGCCGCCCGCAGCCCATGTGAGCTGACCGGGGCGCCCTTTGGCGAGTTGCAACAGCTCTTTCACCGTGCGCACCGGGAGCGACGGATGCGCGACCAGCACGTAATTGGAAATGCCCAGCCGCGCGATTGGAGCGAAATCGTTGATGGTGTCGTAAGGCAGCTTGGTAAACATGCTCGCATTGATGCCGTGCGTGCCCGTCGTCCCCACACCGAGCGTATAGCCGTCCGGCGCCCTCCTCGCGACCGCCTCGGTGCCGAGAATGCCGTTCGCACCCCCGCGATTTTCGATCACCACCTGCTGCCCCAATCCTTCCGACATTTTCTGGGCTGCTGTACGGGCCAGCAGATCGGCAGGTCCCCCGGGACCGAAAGGGACGACCACTCGTATCGCGCGGGTTGGATAGCGCGACGCATCAACCGTCTGAGCGATCGCTGCCGCGCCCGACATGCCAAACAGAATAGCGACTGCGCCTGCTGCGAGACGTTTCATATATTCTCCTCGAGTCCACATGCGAACGGGCCAAGGCGAATGCCGCGGCACCTACTGTTCCGTGTGGTTGTCGACCGATTAAACGTGAAAGTAGATTAAATTTTGAACCCTTCGGCCTCGATCTTCGCGCCCCATTCCTCGCGCGTGTTGCTGAAATGACCGGCAAGGCTCATTTCAAAATTGGTTTCCATCATTTCGCGGATACCCATCTGGTTCGCGCTGCGGTTGATTGCCAGCTTCTTCATCATCAGGATTTCAAGCGGTACGCGGGCTATTTCCGCAGCCATCTGGTCCACCACATCTTCCAAAGCGGCAAGCGGAGCCGATTGGGTTGCCCACCCGCATTGCATTGCCTCAATGCCGCTCATCGTGCCG
>JACPTJ010000335.1 GCA_016192835.1 Betaproteobacteria bacterium | reverse complement strand
CTTGCCGCACTCGAAGGGGACCTTCTCCTTAGGGCGGAGGTAAAGGAACCGCCCAAGCTCCTGGACCGGGCGCTCCTGTGGCTGCACGAGCAGGAAGTGATCCGACTCAACAAAGGGCTCACGGTGTTCCGCCCGGCGATGACGATTCGCCTTGCGCAAGACAAGCGCGGTTTCGTGAAGGCCGATTTCGCGCCGTTGAAGCTCCATTACGACGAACAGGTGGTGCAGATCCACGTGATGGCGGAGTACGTGCAGCGGGGTCTTCGGCGCATGGCCGATGCCCTGCGCCTGGCGATGGACTACTTCAGCCTCGGGCGCGACGAGTTTATGCGCCGCTGGCTGCCGGACCGCGAGAAGGAGTTAGCCCGCCAGACCACGCCCGCATCCTGGCGAGCCATTGTGGAAGTTCTGAACAACCCGGTACAGCAGAGGATCGTCGCCGACGATCGCGAGCAGACCAACGTTCTGGTGCTGGCGGGTCCCGGCTCGGGCAAGACCCGGGTGCTCGTGCATCGGATAGCTTATCTCGTGCGGGTGAGACGGGAGAACCCGCGCGGTATTCTTGCGCTCGCCTACAACCGTCATGCGGCCGTAGAGATCCGGCGCCGACTTGCGGACCTGATCGGTGATGACGCGCGGGGCGTAACCGTGCTCACCTGCCACGCACTTGCCATGCGACTTGCGGGCGTGAGCTTCGCCGGGCGGGCGAACAAGTTAGACGGCGATGCGTTCGAGGCAGTGCTGCAACAAGCGGTGGCGCTGCTGAAGGGCGCGGACCTGCCGCCGGAGGAGGCCGACGAGCAGCGCGAGCGGTTGCTTGCCGGCTTTCGCTGGATCTTGGTGGATGAATATCAGGATATCGGCCCGGAGCAATATGAACTCATCTCCGCCTTGGCTGGGCGCACACTGCAGGACGAGGATCGCAGGCTCAGTCTTTTCGCGGTGGGGGACGATGACCAGAACGTGTACGCATTCGCCGGTGCCTCGGTCGAATTCATCCGCCGCTTCGAGGCCGACTATGCGGCGAAGCCTGCGTTCCTGACTGAGAACTACCGCTCCACTGTACACGTCATCGGCGCGGCCAATCTTGTCATCGACTCGGCCCGCAAACGCATGAAGGACGACCATCCGATCACTATTGACCGTGCCCGGTCCAGGGCCCGCGCTGGCGGCGAGTGGCAAACTCTTGATCCGGTCGGCAAAGGCCGGGTGCAGATCTTGCCGGCAGGTGGCGACTCAATGACGCAGGCGGTGGTGGTAATGACCGAACTGCAGCGCCTTTTCGCGCAAGCGCCGGACCGGGATTGGGCCGGCACTGCAGTGATCGCCCGCGAGTGGAAGTACCTGGAGCCGGTGAGGAGCTATTGCGAACTCAATCACATTCCGGTGCAGATGGCCGATGAAGAGGCGCCGCATTTCTGGCGCCTGCGCGAAACTCAAGCCTTGGTCGAATGGCTGCGCGCGCAGAAGATGAAGCTGGTGGACACCGGCGCCATCGGGCGTTGGCTTGATCGGCAATCCGCCGGTCCCTGGTGGTCATTGTTGCGCGAGGCGGTAATCGAGTACGAGATCGATACCGGCGCGGCCGAACTGCCAATTGGCCACTTCATTGAGTGGCTCGCCGAATGGGGACGCGAGGTCCGTCGCCGGCAGACAGGATTGATGCTGCTCACGGCACACCGGGCGAAGGGATTGGAATTCAATCATGTGGCGGTGCTGGACGGTGGCTGGGACAGAGTGGACAAAAATGAAGACCGGGATGCGCCGCGTCGGCTTTACTACGTGGCCATGACCCGGGCCAGGAAGACATTGGCGTTGGCTCGATTCAATGGCGCTCATGCATTGCTGGATACTCTGCCCGATGGGGCGAGCGTTTTGCATCGTGCACCAACCCGTCTACCGGATCCTCCACCGGAGTTGGCGCGCCACTATTCGCGACTCACACTGAGGGACGTAGACCTTGGTTTCGCGGGCCGTCGTGCCCCCGACCATGCTGTGCACCAAGCCATCGCAGCGCTGAGTGCAGGCGATACCCTTGGGTTGCAAAAGGAGCGGGAGCACTGGGCGCTCGTGGATGGCGAGGGCAACACAGTTGGATGGCTCGCCCGCGCCTACGCGCCGCCCGCGGGTACGAGCTGCATAGCGGCCAGCGTGGCGGCAATCGTCATGCGCGAGCGGGAAGGTTCGGAACCGGAATATCGGGACCATGCTCGATGCGAGCGCTGGGAAGTCGTGGTGCCGGAACTGGTGTTTGCACCAGAACCTTGAACTGATCGGGGGTTCCGGATTCGCCGCGCTGGGCCGAAACGAGGCCTGCATTTACGCGGCGGACAAACTCTTCGCAATAGGCAAACCCGTCGCGCAGCACGAATTTCAGCATGCGCTGCGGGGTCGATTCTGCGGCCGCAGCAAGAGGTTGCAGGCGCTTCTGATCCGCCGCAGACAGGGCGAACTGCGCGGCAGTCTTACGTGCTGAATGGTTTTGTACGTGCATGGTGAACTCCTCAATCCCACTTTTTTCAATTGTAGCCAGAAGTTGCGCTTAAGTCAGTCGAGGCGATCCCGCACCGGGGCGATCTCGATCACTCCTGCGCCTGCTTGCGTGGCTTGCGCCCGCCCGCCAGGTTCAGCTACCCGGCCTTGAGCCCCGCGTCCTTGATGACCCTGGCGTAGCGAACGATTTCGGCGCGCGAAGTTGCGCATAGTCGTCAGCGACACCTAGAATTGCCAACGCGTTGGCACGGATTGCTTGATTATCCGAAACTCTTGCAGCCACGAACCGATTGAAAGGAATAGCCTGATGGCACTCAACGCGAAGAGCCGGACTGCACTGTACGCCAGCGTAGGCAGGCGGTTCATACAGTATGACGCAGACGTCGAAGACGCCGCGCTCACCGAGCGCGGCGCGGTGACGCTGCCGGCCAACGTGCAGTATGTGTGGCCGCACGCATCCGGAAATTACCTCTTTGTTGTGTCCAGCGACGGCGGGCCCGACGCGAGGGGCGCAAATCATTGGGCCAGTGCGTTACGCGTCGATGCTGCGTCCGGCGTGCTGCAACCGCATGGCAAGCCGGTTCCCCTGCGCTCGCGTCCGATCCACATCACCACCGACATCCCGGCTGCGCATGCGTTGATTTCCTACAATGATCCGAGCGGTGTCACGGTGCACCGGATCAATCGCGACGGGACATTCGGCGACGAAGTGCCGCAGGTGGCACTGGATTGCGGGATCTATGCGCATCAGGCGCGCGTCGCTCCGTCCAACGGCACGGCAATACTCGTCACGCGGGGCAACGACGCCGCTGACGGCAAACCCGAAAATCCGGGCGCACTGAAACTGTTCGGCTACGCGGATGGACGGCTGACGAACAAGGCCTCGATTGCGCCGGGCGGCGGTTACGGCTACGGGCCGCGGCATCTGGATTTCCATCCGGTGCAGCCGTGGGTTTTCGTTCCGCTCGAGCGCCAGAACCGGCTACAAGTGCATCGATTCTCGAACGACGTGCTCGACCCCGAGCCGCTGTTTACCGCGGGAACCCTGGCTGACGCGCGCAACGATTGCACCGCGCAGAAGGCGGGCACCGTCCACGTGCATCCCAACGGCCGGTTCGTGTATGTGGCGAATCGGGCGCGGGCGACGCGCGATTTCGAAGGCAGGCGCGTGTTCGCCGGCGGCGAAAACAACATCGCCGTTTACGCGCTCGATCCACGCACTGGCGAGCCGACGCTGATTCAGCACGCCGACACGCTCGGCATCGCGCCGCGCACCTTCGCCCTCGACCCGGGGGGACGTATGCTGGTCGCGGCGAACCATATTCCGCTTGCGGTGAGAGACGGCGCGACGGTCAGTACCGTGCCGGCGAGCCTTGCGGTGTTCCGGGTCGGCGGCGACGGCAGGCTCGGCTACGTTCGAAAGTATGATGTCGACGTTGGCCGCGAATCCATGTTCTGGATGGGCATGATGCAATTGCAGGGCGCATGACATGCAATCGTACCTTGCCTCCATGATCGGCTTCATCGCCGCCGTCCTCACCACCGTCGCCTTCGTGCCGCAGATACTGAAAATCTGGCGCGCCCGCTCCGCGAAAGATGTTTCGCTCGGCATGTACGCCGTGTTCACCCTCGGCGTCGTGCTGTGGTTGGTCTACGGCATCCTCATTGACTCATGGCCGATCATCCTAGCCAATTGCATCACGCTGTTATTGGCTGGCGTGGTGCTGGCGATGAAAGTGAAATTCGGCTGACGATCATCTACGGTAGCGAACCAGAACAACGGTTCACGCCTCCGCGGCCAGGAACTCGCGATAAATGCTGATCCTGGGCTCGATCACAAAATCGGTGAATTGGTACCAGCCCTTGACCCGCGCGAACTCCTCGCTTTCGCGGACGTTGGGATGCTCGAGTTCATAAATCGTCACGTAGCGCGGGCCGTTCCCCTGCAGCGATTTGAAACGTCCTACGCGCTTGAATCCGGGACACTTCAGGATATCGGGGACGTGTTCATTGTTGTACCAGTCGTTCCATGCCAGCTCCTTGTCGGCGGGAATGTCAACGGTGACCAGCATGATGCAGCGCTCTTTGTTTTCCATGGCGCGATCCTGTTTGGTTGAATAGGATTGCCTCTTCAGGCGTGGATTTTGGCGTCCTGGAGCGTATGATACTGCGATCGGATGGTGCGCGCGGTCGGCGATGGTTGTGCAGCGACCCGCAACCGCCGTATCATTTTCCTCAAGGAGAAAAAGATGATCCATCTGATGTTGGCTGTTTGCATGTCGGTTCTGTGGCTCGCGTTACCGTCGGTTCTCGTCAACGCTCAGTCAGTGGCAACACCGCGAGCGGAAACACCGGCTGACTACCCGCGGCGGTCCGTCCGCCTCCTGGTGCCGTTCGCCCCGGGTGGCGGGACCGACATCATCGCGCGCCTGACGGCTCAGAAAGTAGGCGATGCCTGGGGTCAGTCCGTCGTCGTCGACAACCGCGCCGGCGGCGGCGGCACGATTGCGGCGGACCTTGCGGCGAAGTCCGCACCGGATGGCTACACGTTGCTTTTTCCAAGTATCAGTGTCGCGCTGGCCCCTGCGTTGTATCGCAAGCTTCCCTATGACACGGAAAAAGACCTCGCGCCGGTCATTCTGGTCGCCATGCAGCAGAATCTTCTGGTGGTGCATCCGTCGTTGCCCGCCAAGTCCGTTAAGGAACTCATCGCCCTCGCGAAATCAAAACCGGGAGAGATTCGTGTTGCCACGGGCGGCGCCGGCGCATCCGATCATCTTGCGATGGAGCTGTTTCGCACCACCGCCGGCATCAACCTGGTGAACGTGCCATACAAAGGGCAGACTCCCGGGACCACCGCGCTGATGGGCGGCGAAGTGCATATGCAAGTCTCGCCGATGGCGTCGCTGATGCCGTTCGTCAAATCGGGCAAGCTGAGAGCCCTGGCGGTGACCGGGGCGGCGCGGGCTAAAACGGCGCCGGAGCTGCCGACGATTGCCGAGGCAGGCCTGCCCGGCTACGAATTCCACGTGTGGTATGCGTTGCTGGCCCCGGGCGCAACGCCCGGCCCGATCATCCGCAAGATCAACGAAGGTTTCGATCGGGCGCTGTCCGCGCAGGATGTGCGGGATCGCCTCGCGGAGATCGGAATCGACGCGTTGGGCGGGACGACGGAGAAATTCGCCGCGTTCCTGAAAGCGGAAATGCGTAAATGGGCGAAGGTTATCAAAGAAGCGGGCATCCAGGTTGAGTAGCGGAATTACGTTGTCTTAAGCGGAGAACAACCGATGGCTGAAGTCGTGACGGTGAGAGGCCCGATATCTGCCGATGCGCTGGGGATAACGATGTGCCATGTCCATGTGCTCTCCGAGCTCAAGGTGGCCGAGCAGGCAAAGCCGCCCGCGACGATGACGGAAGCCGAATTGGCGCTTCTTCACCATCCGGTGACAACCGAAATGCTGGGAACGATCCGCAGACACGCCAACGATGCCTGTGCCATCGACAACAATCTATTGGGCGATATCGACCTTGCCATCATCGAGCTGAACGCCTACAAGAAAATGGGCGGATCCAGCATAGTGGAGACGAGCGTTGTCGGGCTGAAGCGTGATCCGGTCGGGCTCAGGCGGATCTCTGACGCAACCGGCGTCAATATTATCTGCGGCACCGGCTGGTACATTGGCGGTTCGCACCCTCCCGTCACCAGGCAGAGCAGCATCGAGCAACTATCCGGCATCATGGTGCGTGAGCTCACCGCAGGGATTGAGGACACCGGGATCAGGGCCGGCTTTATCAAGGCCGGCCTCAGCGGGCCTACCCCGGACGTACCCTTTCAGGGAGCCGAAGAGAAGGTGCTGCGAGCCGGTGCGCGTGCCCAGGCCGCGACCGGCGCCACCATGACGATGCACCCCTGTCACCACTATGGCCGGGCCCGGCACCTGCACACCTATCTGGACATCCTCCAGAAGGAGGGGGCGAACCTCAACAAGTGCTACATGAGCCATATGGAGTTCTGGCACAGGGACATCGACTACCAGAAGTCGCTGCTGGACCGCGGAATCACCTTGTCCTACGACCAGTTCGGTTGCGAGGAATACGTGAGGCCGGGCTGGTCGAAAGCCCCTGACTCGGCGCGGGTAGAAGCTGTCGTGAAGTTAGTGGAGATGGGCTATTCCAGGCAGATCGTCCTCTCCAATGAAGTGGTAAGCAAGTTCCGCCTCCGCAAGTATGGCGGGTTAGGCTACTCCCACCTGCTGGAGAACATTGTTCCCGACCTGAAGTACTGCGGCGTGACTGCACATATATTCCCGACTTCAGAAGCAGTTAGCGAGGCGTTACTTTTCAGCCAATCCCCGGCGAACGTGTCTTCGCGAATCTCCGCTCGCGTCTGAAACGATGAGGCTTGAATTCCATCCTGAAGCGGAGATAGAACTTGTTGAGGAAGCTGCGTACTGCGAGCTTCAGGTCCCGGGATTGGGCGAGCGCTTCGAAGCCGAAGTTCGACGGGCCACGGATCCGCCGGGGATCGGCTTCGAGGCGCAGCCCGAGCTGTTTGCGGTGATGAGATCGCTGGTCCCGGGCGCCTGATGCTCCCAATCCCACAACACCCTTTTTGAGATTAGGAGTAAAGTAATTGCACTTCCGGATAAAGGAGGTGAGTCATGAAGATGAAGCTCAAAGTAAGCCGCGTCCAGACGTGGTCGGCGACGATCGACGATTGGGCGGGCGGTGCGGCTGCCGTCCTGGATCCGATCGCGAAGGCGGGGGGCGATTTCGAGTTCGTGTTTGCGCGCCGCGCGCCGGAGCAGCCCGGCAAGGGTTTGCTTTTCGTTCTGCCCTTGAAGGGCGCGAAGGCGGTCAGGGCCGCACAGGAAGCGGGTCTCGCCAAAGCCGAAGACATCCACACGGTGAAAGTCGAAGGCACGGACCAACCGGGCGCATCGGCGGCGATTGCATGCGCGCTGGCAAGTGCCGGGATCAGTTTCCGGGGATTTTCGGCAATTGCGGTCGGCAGGAAATTTTCCGGCTATCTCGCGCTGGATTCGGCCGAGGACGCCGCGAAAGCGGCACGCGTCCTGAAAAAACTGTAGCAACGCCGGCCGAGTCGTCCGGGTGCTGCATCCTTGGCTCACGCGCGGCGCGTTCGCCTGCGTGCGGCTGATTTTGCGTTCTTGCTTTATTGATTGCAACCGGCGATGCCCAGGGCTTTCCACAAATCCTGCCGCACCTGTTCGCGGCTGCGGGTCGAGAAGCGTTTGCGTCGGCCGACCGGCTCATTCTCGATCTCAGGCACGATCTTGAGCGCGACGAATACGGGGCCGGGCCCGGACAGAATGCGCTCGAGGTTGATCTGGAAGCTTTCGAGATTGTCGTAGGAGAACGTGCGCGCATATCCGGCGCCGCGTGCGACGACATCGTAGGCGATTTTGCCGGCGTTCGGAACCGGTTGCCCCCCCGTCGTCGCGTAGCACTCGTTGTCCAGCAGGAAGTGATAGAAGTTTTCCGGCGCGTGCTCGGCTATCGTGGGCAGTATATTGAGCCCCATCATCATATCGCCCTCGGAATCGAAGAGCACGACTTTGCGCTGCGGCTGCGCCAATGCAAGCCCGAACGCAAACGCCGCACGACCGCCCATCGCCGTGGGCGCGAGCGCCACGTCGAGCTCGGGGCGCGTCGTCATATCGCCCCAATAACGCGCGCCTTTACCCGGAACGACGATGGCGTCGCCCCGGTATTCCTTGAACACTTTGAGAATATCCGCCATTTGCATCATGATTTGTCCTCGCCTTAATGGGGATGAAAGCCATGATATTCGTCACCCACCAGAACGGTGACCGGGCGTGATGCCGAACGCATTGAGGAATCGCTCGACGTAGACTGCCGCCGTGTCGGTTGTCACGCCATGCCGTGTCCAGCCGCGGTAACCCACCATCAGGACCACGGGCATATTGAGGCCGAGTCCCCACCCGCGCAAAGAGTCGCCCGATTCCATGAGCCCGGTGTTTTGGATGAGGATCACCGGCGTCTTTCCGCCGAAGTAAAGTCCGGCGGCCGTCGAAAAAGCGAGCCCTTCACGGCTCACGGTAACCAGCGTGAGCGAAGGCTCCGCCTTGATCAGGAGATAGAGCCAGTTGGTTTCGCTGTCGGGCAGCCACACCACGTGGCTTACCGCGTTCTTCTTCAGTTCCGCGAGGACTATTTCCGGATTGAGTAAAGCCTCAGCTGCCTGAACCATTGCGCGCCTCCCTACGACCGTTTGATCTGCGTGACGAGCCGACATAGTGCGCTTGTTATCGCGCCGCAACAACCGTCAGCCTGACGGGATTTGGTATGATAAAAATTTCCCTTGAGGAAATACCAGGATGAATTCGAGTTCACTTCTTGTTGGGTGCCTGCTGCTGGCATCAAGCATTAGCGCGGTCTCATCTCCTTTGGAGGGAGGGGTAGAAGCAAGACAGGCGCCATCGTGCGGCGAATGGATATCACACCGGGAAAAATCGGACCCGCTTGCATTAGGCAACACGTCCTGGCTACTGGGCTATCTCTCGGGCCAGGCGGTCAGTCGGGGCACGGATTTCCTCTCTGGAACCGACAATGTGTCGATATACAAGTGGATGGATAACTACTGCCGGACCAATCCACTCAGAAATGTGGGCAACGGCGGCATTGTACTGGCGGCTGAGTTGACCCGGAAGAAGGGAACGCCGAAATGAGCCGAACCATCGCATTTCTGGCGGGCTGCCTGCTTTCATTGAATCTCTTCGCATCTGCAGTGGATATCAGGGGCTCGCGTTCGTGCAGTAAATGGATTGAAGAAAAGCGCCTGGCGAATAGCACGAAGGAAATGAACAGAATTCCTGTGCTCATCACCCAGAGCTGGTTTCTGGGTTATCTCTCAGGCCGCGCCGACGAGTCGGGTAAGAACTTCATTAAAGGCACCGACAGTGAATCCATTTTTTTGTGGCTGGATAATTATTGTCAGGCAAACCCGGATAAAAACCTCGAAAACGGCGGCCTCGCGCTGGCGCGCGAGTTGATGCAGCTCAAAGGGATAAAGCCATAGCAGCGCGCCTTTTTATCGTGACCTTCATATCTTACGCAACGTTCGAATTCGAAGTATGATCGCTCCTATGGACTTACGGTCTTTACGGAAATCCCGGATGAAATCCAGGCAAGCTCGCGCGCGACGCCGGGATCAAGCTGGAGTGATATTGGCGGACGTCCCACCCTCACCCCAACCCTCTCCCGCCCAGGCGGGAGAGGGAGTGTTCCCTCGCCCCGCTTGCGGGGAGAGGGCTAGGGTGAGGGGAAAAATAGGAGAACACGATGTCATTGCGAGATGAAGGCGCGCCCACTTTCAGGGCGCTGCCATTGAGCTGCGATTGCCATTTCCACGTGTTCGGCCCGGCCGCGCGTTATCCGTACGGCGCCGACCTGCGCTATCCGCCGCCGCTCGCGCCGCTCGAGGATTATCTCGCGCTGGCGCGCCGCCTCGGGTTCGAGCGCTTCGTGTTCGTGCAGCCGAGCGCGTACGGCCGCGACAACGCGTGCATGCTGGACGCGATGCGTGAAGTCGGTGCGAAATGCCGCGGTATCGTCGATATCGACGAGAACGCGCCGGATGCCGAATTCGCGCGGCTGCATGCAGCAGGCGTGCGCGGCGTTCGCATCAACGTGTCGCCGGTCAAGCCGCACGCGCCGGGCTTTGCGGCGACCATGCTGCCGCGCATCGAGCGCCTGCACGCGCGCTGCGCGGAGCTTGGCTGGCAGCTCGATTTCCTGACGCCGGGGTGGCTGACGACCGAGCTGATGGGAACGTTGCGCAAGCTGACGATCAATTTCACGCTCGCACACATGGGGATGTATCTCGCACGCGACGGCGCGGCGCAGCCGGGCTTCCAGCAACTGCTCGGCCTGCTGCGCAACGGCGACGGACGCTGCTGGGTCAAGCTCACGGGGGTCTACCGCATGTCGGTCGCTCCCGGTTTTGCGGATGCGGCGCCGCATGCGCGCGCGCTGATCGAGACGGCTCCCGACCGCATCATCTGGGGCAGCGACTATCCGCACCTCTCGTTTGCCGACAAGGTAGGATCGGTCGAGCTTTTCAACCTGTTCGGCACGTGGGCGCCGGATGCGGCGACGCGGCGCAGAATCCTGGTCGAGAACCCGCAGCGGCTGTTCAAATTCTGAGGCGCCTGCGTCTTCGTCACCCCGGAGTACGCCTCATAATTCGTCGCCCCGGCGTACGCCTCGTACTTCGTCACCCCGGCGCAGGCCGGGGTCCAGGCGATTTCGCACTTCGTATTCCTGGATACCGGCGTTCGCCGGCATGACGAAGTGGTGTCGCCCCGTGCGCCTTACTCGCCCGAGTCCAGCGCTTTGCGCAATTCCCCGGTCACGCGCGAGGCTTCCGCCATCATGAACGCGATGTCGCTGTTGGTGGTGAGGAAGCGCGCGCCTTTGCGGATGAATTCCATCTGGCGCGCGAGGTTGCGGTCGCCGCCGACGCCGGGGATCTTGCCGTGTGCCTTGGTCACCGCGATCACGCGCGCGACCGCGGCGATGTGCTCGGGACTGCCGAACGTGCCGGGCCTGCCCATCGCGGTCAGCAGA
>JACPTJ010000334.1 GCA_016192835.1 Betaproteobacteria bacterium | reverse complement strand
GGCGATGGCGCTGTCGCCCCTGGCGAGTTCCATTATCACCAGCGCCTGCGTCACGAAATCAAGGCCGCCCCCGCCCCACTCGCTGGGTACTCCGGCAGTTCGAAATCCCAGCCTCGAACCCTTCGTGATGATTTCCCAGTCCAACGTTGCGCGCGGGTCGTCGATCTGGTCGCGCTGCAGGGACAGGGGACGGATCTCCTCGGCCGCGAATTTTCGCGCCTTCAACTGCCACGCGCGCTGCGCTTCGTTCAACGAAAAGTCCATGCCGTCTCCTCAGCGGAAATGATAACATCAACCATGCACATAGACCGCGAAATCAAGCTCGACTTCAAGGACGTTCTGATCCGTCCGAAGCGCTCGGCGCTGCCCTCGCGCGCGGAAGTCGACATTACGCGCGAGCTCACCTTCAAGCATTCGGGCAGCCACTATCGCGGCGTGCCGATCATCGCCGCCAACATGGACACGGTCGGCACCTTCGAAATGGTGCGCGCGCTCGCGCCGTTCGGGCTTTCGGTTGCGCTGCACAAGCATTATGGCGCCGCAGAGCTCGTGACATTTTTCAAGGCGCTGAAAGCAAAAACCAGCGCGTTTTATTCGATGGGCATCACCAAGCACGACAGCGACAAGTTTACCCTCGCGCAGCGGCGGACCGGCGCAGCGATCCAGTGCGTGTGCATCGATGTCGCCAACGGTTATACCGAGAGCTTTGTGAAATTCGTCGCGAAGTTCCGCGACGCCCACCCGAAAATCACCCTCATGGCCGGCAACGTCGTGACCGGCGAAATGACCGAGGAGCTGATTCTGGCGGGCGCCGACATCGTCAAGGTCGGCATCGGGCCAGGCTCGGTCTGCACCACGCGCATCATGACCGGTGTGGGCTACCCGCAGCTCTCGGCAGTGATCGAATGCGCGGACGCCGCGCACGGCCTCGGCGGCCGCATCTGCGCCGATGGTGGATGCACCACGCCGGGCGATCTCGCCAAGGCGTTTGGCGGCGGCGCGGACTTCGTGATGCTGGGCGGCATGCTTGCCGGCCATGCCGAGTGCGCGGGCGAACTCGTCGAAAGGGACGGCCAGCAATACAAGCGCTTCTACGGGATGAGCTCGCGCGCGGCGATGGAAAAGTACTCGGGCGGGATCGCGCACTACCGCGCGGCGGAGGGCAAAGAAGTACTGCTGCCGTACCGCGGCCCCGTCGCCGGCACCGTGCAGGAGATTCTGGGCGGTGTGCGTTCCGCCTGCACCTACGTGGGCGCGCGGAAGCTGCGAGAACTCACCAAGCGCACCACCTTCGTGCGGGTGGGAATGGAGAGCAACGACGTTTTCGGCGAGAATTAACGTTCCCGGCAAACGACGCGCCGGGAACGGCGTTCAGCTTCTCCCGCTCGCTTTCAGGCCTTTTTCGAGCGCCGCGAACGAATAGCTCGGCGCGGCCATCAGCCAGCGGAATCCTTTCGCGAGCAACGTTTCCACGTTCTTGCTGTCGACGTGAGGATGTCCGCAGATCACGTTGTGTTCCTTGCAGATGCCCAGGATCTCGTCGATCGCGGACGCCACCACGGGATGCTCGTACTGCCGCGGGAATCCGAGGTCCTGCGACAAGTCACCCTCTCCGATCAGCACCACTCCGATCCCCGGCACCTCTTTGAGTATTTTCGGCAGGTTCTTGATCGCGACCACTTCCTCGCACATGATCACAACCAGGATTTCGCCTTTCGGATTGAGCGGCCACACGTCGGCGCGGGTGTAATACTCCTGCTGCGTCAGCCCCCAGTACGGCGCGCAGTTCTTCGGCGCATCACCGCGGCTTCCCGCCGGTTCGAAGTACTGCGCGGATGGCGGACGTGGATAGCGGCACGCGGCAACGGCATTGCGCGCCTCTTCCACCGTGCTGACGTGCGGCCAGATCACGCCGTAGACGCCGATATCGAGCACCTGCTTCGCGAACCACTGGTTCATTTCCCCGCCGTTCGGCGGGATCCGCACCATGGGCGCCACTGCGGGCGCGATGCTGCCCGCCTTCAGTATCTGCCGCCGGTCGAGCATGTACTGCATGCAGTCGCGCAGCACCCGGATGTCGTACGGGTTGTGCTCCATCTCGAACACGACGGCGTCGTACGGCGCGGCGTTGATTACCTGCGCGGTGCCAACCTCGGGTGGCGAAAATGTGGTGAATGCAGGTTTGCCCTGTTCCAGGGCCCTGATCGCGCCGTTGAGGCGGGGTATGTCGGCCATGTGTTCCTCCGTTTTTTCGATCGCAATAGTTTACACTGACCTGCACGCCGGCGAAGGCTGCGCTGATTGCCCTCGTCGCGGCTGCTCGAGGAAATCAGAATCTTGTTCAGGGAACGGAAGTAACCGACATGGAATTCTGGCAAGGAGCACCGGATCTTTCCTGCGAAAGGACGCAGGACGAACTGGCTGCGGCGGGATGGACCGACGGCCTTCCCGTCGTGCCGCCCACGGCCGAGCGCGTTGCGCGCATGTTGCACGCCTGTGGACTCGATCCCGGCGGCGTGCTCGCCATCCTGCCGCCTTGTTACAACCCGGCAACGTGGCAGGACGTCGCGATCAACGCGGTGATGGCTGGTTGCCGCGCTGAATACCTGCCCGTGGTGGGCGCCGCGGTCGCGGCAATCGCGGCGGACGAATTCAATCTGCTTGGCATTGCCACGACCACCGGTTCCGCCACGCCGCTCGTGATCGTGAACGGCCCCATCGCGCGCGAGATCGGCATGAACGCGCAAGCCAATGCGCTGGGACAGGGCAACCGGGCGAACGCGACGATAGGACGTGCAGTACACCTTGTTTTGCAGAATATCGGCGGCGCCAAACCCGGCGAGAACGATATGGCGACGCTGGGCCAGCCGGGAAAATACACGTTCTGTTGCGCCGAAAACGAAGCGGAGAGTCCATGGCCGCCGCTGCACGTCGAACGCGGTTTTGCGGCGTCGGCGAGCGTTGTCACCGTGGTCGGCGCCTCCGGCACGATAGAAGTCGTCGATTCGGAGAGCCAGACTGCCGCCGATCTCGCGCAGACTTTTGCGCAATCGATGTTGATCGCCGGCAACATCGGCAGCGCCGGACTGCTCGGCGGGGGCGAGCCGCTCATCATCATGCCGCCGGAACACGCGGCCGTCTTTCAGCGCGAAGGCTATACCAAGGATCAGGTGAAGGCGGCGATCTACGAGCGGGCCGTGCTGGCCGTCGTCCGGCTGTCGGCTCCGATGCGCGAGCGTATCAGGGCGAACGCGGCGGCGGACCGCATTGATGGTGAGGTGGTGCGAGTCGCCCGCTCGCCGCAGGACGTGATGATCGTCGTCGCGGGAGGCGTCGGGCGCAAGGCGGCCTACGTGCCGACCTGGAGCGGCACGACGCGGGCGGTCAGCCGATGCGTCGGGACTGCGCTCAATGCGGAGCAAGCCCCGTAGT
Organism: Betaproteobacteria bacterium; assembly: GCA_016192835.1. Classification (GTDB taxonomy): domain Bacteria; phylum Pseudomonadota; class Gammaproteobacteria; order Burkholderiales; family SG8-41; genus PALSA-1004. The sequence continues at coordinate 4,810 of JACPTJ010000334.1, read as the reverse complement.
CTTGACGACCCGCTCCCAGCGGGAATGCTCGACCCGCATGAACCGGGCAAGTTCCTCCGGCGTCGTGGGCCGCGGCTCGGAACCCTGAGCGCGCAGCGGCAGCGCGAGTTCCGGCGCGAGCAGAGCTTTGCCCGCCGCCGCGTTGAGGCGCGCGATGATTTCCCGCGGAGTGCCGGCGGGGGCGAATAATCCATACCACGTCGCGTACTCGAACCCCGGCACGCCGGCTTCGGCAACCGTAGGAATTTCCGGGATGGCGGGCGAGCGAACGGCGCTACCGACCGCGAGCGCTTTGAGCCGTCCGCTGCGCATGTGCTGCAGCACGGACGGAATGCTGTTGAAGAGCAGCGAGACCTGCCCGGCGATCAGATCGGTCGAAGCCGGCGCGCCACCCTTGTAGGGAACATGAACGAGATCGATGCCGGTCATCGCTTTGAGCAGCTCCATTCCCATGTGGTTCGGACTGCCGACGCCTGGTGACGCGTAATTGATCTGACCGGGACGCGAACGTGCGAGTTTGATGAGCTCGACTATCGTGTTCGCGGCCAGACCGGGGTATGCAACCAGCACCTGCGGATTCACGACGACGAGACTGATCGGCGCGAAATCGCGTTCGACGAGGTACGGCAGTTTCCGCTGCAGCAGCGGATTTATGGTAAGCCCGGCGGAGGTTCCGAAGAGCAGCGTATAGCCGTCGGGCACCGCGCGCGCGACGATCTCGGTGCCGATGATCCCGCCTGCCCCGCCGCGGTTATCGATGACGATCTGCTGGCCGAGAATTTCGGTGAGCGGGTTTGCCAGCAGCCGCGCCACCACGTCGGTCGATCCGCCCGGCGCGTAAGTCACGACGATGCGTATGGGCTTGCTGGGATAAGCCGGTCCTGCCGCAGTGGCCGGCGCAGCGACTGCGGGCGCAGCGATCCCGCTCAGAAACACCAGCGACAGCAGACGTGAAATCATGTTTGCCCCCTCACCCTGACCCTCTCCCCACGTGCGGGGAGAGGGAATATGTTAATTCAACCAGCGCAATAACTCCCCGATGCCGTCGGCGCGATCGAACTGCCACACGGCATCGAGCAGCGCTCGGCTCTTCGCGTTTCCGATCACGGGTTCGCAGTTTACGCTGAACTTGCGTTCGAGGTCGGCGTCCGACATCGGATTTTCGCTTTCGCCTTTTGGGTCGAGTACGCGGGTTGCCACCCGCCTGCCGTCTGTTAATGCCATTTCCACCGAACCGGAGCGCCGCCCGGGGTAGATACGTTCGCATTCCTCATCGACGCAGGCGTCTGCGAGCTTGACGAGGCGCTGCACTTCCGGCCGCTGCAGACTTTCCGGCAGAAACAGGTGCGCGCCGACCTCCCCGTCCACCAGTGCCAGCGCCGCGCCCACCGGCGCGCTCATCTGCGCATCGAGCAGGCTGTCGCAATGTTTATGGTCGTGCCCGTGCACGCCCACCGCATAGATTCCCAAGCGCATGGATGCAACGTCCTGCGGCTTGATGCCGTGCTCCTCCCGCAGCAACCGGATGCCGTCCATCACGGCATGATAATGCCGGCAGCAGGGATAGGGTTTGAAGTAGACATGGCAGATTTCGAAACGCTCGCCCAGGCCGTCGAGCAGCCGATTCCATTTGAACTGCCCGCCCGCGTGGGTCTCGGCAAAACCATAGCGCCCTTCGAGTATCTTGCCCGGCCCGGTGATACCGCGCCGCGCAAACTCCGCGCACAACAACCCGTCGCGCGCTGCCTTGCCCGGGTGAATACGTTTGACCTCGGCACCCGCCTCGAGATACTGGCGGATCCCGCCGGCGAAACTGCCGGCAAGTCCCAATGCATGGTTGGTCTGCGCGGCATCGAGCTTCAGCAGGCTTGCCACCGCGGCCGCGGCGCCGAACACGCCGGCGAGCGGAGTATTGTGGAAACCGCGCTGCGCGGTGACGGGGTGCATGGCCGCCGCAATCCGCGCCATGACGTCGTAGCCCAGCACCACGGCCAGCATCAACTGTTGCGGCGTGCATCCGTACTGTTCAGCGGCCGCGAGCGCCGCCGGAAAAATTGCGCCCGACGGATGCGCCGAGCCTTGCGTGTGTCCATCGTCGAAGTCGAGCCCGTGAGTGTTGGCGCCGTTCACCAGCGCCGCGTTGGCCGCCGAGAGCTTCGCGCCGCTCGCAATGACTGTCGCCACCCGGCTCGCGTCGTTTTCCTGGAAATACGACAGGAGCGCGCGCGAAACCGGCATGGCGGAGCCGGCGACCGCACACGTCACATGATCGAGCAGCGCGCGTTTGAACGCGTGGACCACCGCAGGGGGCAAGTCCTCGTATCGCGTATGCGCGACGTGGGCCGCCATCCTGGCGCTCGCGCCGCTCGCCAAATCGTCCATCCGGTGCTCCTTCTTATGTAATGGTTTCAACCTGGCAAAAGCAGTCAGTCACGGGAATTAAAGAGATCAATTGCGCTAGCTTAAGCCAAGCGTCGCAGCCCGGCAAAGTTCGATGATCGAGAAAGTTGCACTGACCCGCATTACTTGAAATGCCGTCGTAGGGCGCAGCTTCAGCGCGCCACGCTTTTCTCGTCTCCCCGCCCACGCCGCCACTTCTGTAGCGCCGGCGCCCCGCCTGCAATCCACCCCTGACGCCTTATTCATTGCCCGTGACCCGCTCGCGACGTTTCCCGCTATAATGATCCGGCAAACGGGAACTAATCATGAATGCGCCCGAAAAGAACCTCAGAATCTGCGTGGCACCCGGCGTATACGTCCTGAGGGCGGCGCCGGCGAAAACACGCGCGTCTGCCCGGCACGCGGCATTGATGTTGTTGACCGCGATGCGGCGGGCGAAACGTGGCCGCGCGGTTGGGTCGGGCCGCGTCTATCTCAAGGAAGTTCGCGCCGCACGACATGGCCGCTGAACGCATCGTCCTTGATGCGAGTGTAGCAGTCGAATGGTTCCTGCCTGGCGGGGGACCGGGTCAGCGGTACGCCGAAGGGATACTCGAACGGATAAGCGCGGGGGAACTATTTCCTGCAGTGCCGGATCTGTGGCACTACGAGCTTGGCAGCGTGCTGGTCGCCGCGAAACGTGACAAGCGGATTTCGGCAGCAAAACTCGCCGCCTCGCAGGCGACTCTCAGGGCGCTCGAATTCGAAACGTTTGCGGTCGAGCTTGATGCGGCGGAAGTCGTCGATCTCGGCTTGCGCTACCACCTGCAGGGATACGACGTCGTTTATTTCGAACTGGCGCGCCGGCTTGGCGTTCCGGTCGCAACGCTCGACGGTGGCATGAGGACAGCCTGCGGAATCTTCCGCGTTAAGCTGCTGTAATATCGCGGCGCCTCGCCTGCGATCCACCCCTGACGCCTTATTCCTCGATTCGGCATGCTGCCCTGCAGGCCAATACCCATGCGGCTTCCCGGCTTTTTTACAGCGGTATTCCCGTGGCCCTCACGCCTCACCATCGCCTGACGACGATCCCTGAGTATCAACCACGGTGCTACGATACCCGCCGTGATAGATACGCTGCCGTTCCTGAAATGACCCCCGACGAAATCCTCAAAGCCTTCGACAACATCCGCGTATGGCAGCGCGGCGACCGCCGCGCGCCGCACAAGCCGCTGCTGATCCTGATGGCGCTGGGCAGCCTCGCACGCGGCGAAAAGCCCCGTGCCGAGTTTGCGGAAGTCGAAGGCAAGCTGGGCCGGTTGCTGGAAGAATTCGGACCGTCAGGTTCCAACGCCACCCGCCACTTTCCGTTCTGGCATCTAGCGACCGACGGGCTCTGGCAACTCGACGGTCCTGCGGAGATTCTCGCCCGCCCGCCTGGCGCGACGCCCACCATCGGCGAGCTGCGGGCTAATCACGTCAGCGGCGGCTTCCCACCGGAGATCCAGACGGCATTTCAGAACAACCCCGCGCTCGTGGCGGAAGTCGCGCGGAGCGTGCTCGATGCGCACTTTCCGGAAAGCATCCGGCAGGACGTGCTCGATGCGGTGGGGTTGTCTCTCGAACCGGCAGATGCCGGCGGCGGCGACCCGGCCGCGCGTCGCCGCGATCCCACGTTCCGCGAAAAGGTTCTGCTTGCCTACGAATACCGCTGCTGCGTCTGCGGTCACGACATGCGGCTCAAGCACCAGCCAATCGCCCTCGAGGCCGCGCACATCAAGTGGTTTCAGGCCGGCGGGCCGGACGTCGAGCAGAACGGTCTTGCCTTATGCTCGCTGCACCACAAGGTTTTCGATCTCGGTGCGTTCACCATCCGCCCGGCTGACTACGTTATGGTGTTCAGCCAGCATCTGGTTGGCAACGCCGAAAAGTTGCTCTCTTACCACGGCGCAAGCATTCAGCTACCCCAAAGCGCTTCCTATCTGCCAAGAGCGGAGTTCCTTGACTGGCACGAGAATCAGGTTTTCAAGAGACCTGGGAGAGATGCCCATTAATGAAACCGGGCTACGTCCCCGGTTTACCTGAGGGTAACTTTAGGCGTATTGCGCCGCTGGTTTGAGGAGAATGGCCATGATTTGGGTGACTGACGCGAAGGCACTGCCGGGTTTCTGCCTGTGGGTCCGCTTTTCGGACGATACCGAGGGAGAAGTCGATTTGAAGGATTTCGTCGCGAGCGACCTGCGCCCTGTCGTCGCAGGTCTGCGGGATCCTGCCGCTTTCGCCGCGATTCGGGTTGAGATGGATACGGTCGTCTGGGCCAACGGCTTCGATCTTGCGCCGGAATTTCTGCGCGCGAAAATGCGCGCGCACGCGTCTGCCTGAGTCAGCTTGGAAGAACCAGCCTCCCCGGCGCCCGCCAGGCGATGTGCTC
>JACPTJ010000333.1 GCA_016192835.1 Betaproteobacteria bacterium | reverse complement strand
ATGACTTATCCCGTGATCTCTTCAACCGACTTGCCGCGCTTGGCCGCAATGACGGAAGGCGTATTCATCGCCTGCAGGCCGTTGAGGGTTGCGCGCACCACGTTATAGGGATTGGTCGAACCGATGATCTTGGCGAGCACGTTCGTCACCCCCATCACCTCGAAAATCGCGCGCATCGGACCGCCCGCGATGATGCCCGTGCCATCGGAGGCGGGCTGCATGTAAACCCGCGATGAGCCGTGCCTGCCGGTCACCGCGTGATGCAGCGTGCCGTTCTTGAGATTGATCTTGACGAGCTTGTTGCGCGCCTCGTCCATCGCTTTCTGCACCGAGACCGGCACTTCGCGTGCCTTGCCCTTGCCCATGCCGACGCGGCCGTCGCCGTGCGCAGCGAAACCCATCACGCGGCCACCCTTCACCACCTTGGTGACGCGGTTGATTGCGATCATTTTCTCGCGCAGGCCGTCGCCACGTTGCTCGCCGCCTGACATCCTGTTTGCCTGCAGTTTCGCCATATCGTTTCCTGACTAGAACTTGAGTCCGTGTTCGCGCGCGGCTTCCGCCAGCGCCTTGACGCGGCCGTGATAGCGGTAGCCGCCGCGATCGAAGGCAACCTTTTCGATCCCGAGCTGCTTCGCTTTTTCCGCAATGCGCTTGCCGATTTCGGCCGCCGCCTTGACGTTGCCGCCGTATTTGATGCTGTTGCGCACTTCGGGCTCGAGCGTCGAGGCGCTCGCCAGCACCTTGTCGCCGCTCGGATCGATCACCTGCGCGTAAATGTGGCTGTTCGAACGGTGCACCGACAGCCGCACCACCTTGAGCTCGGCGATTTTGTGGCGGGTTTGCCGCGAGCGGCGCAGCCGCGCTTCGTTTTTGTCTTTCATGTCTCGCCTCTACTTCTTCTTGGTCTCTTTCAGCACCACGGTCTCGTCGGAGTAGCGCACGCCTTTGCCCTTGTACGGTTCGGGGCTGCGATAGGCGCGCACTTCGGCGGCGACCTGCCCGACCACCTGCTTGTCGATGCCTTTGATCATGATCTCGGTCTGGGTTGGCGTCTCGACCTTGATGCCCTTCGGCATCTGGTGCACCACCGGATGCGAAAAGCCGAGTGTCAGGTTCAGTTTGTCACCCTGCGCCTGCGCGCGGTAGCCGACGCCGACCAGCGTCAACTTCTTCTCATAGCCCTTGGTCACGCCCCGCACCATGTTGGCAAGCAGCGCGCGCACGGTGCCGGACATGGCATTGGCGGCAGTCGAACTGTCGGCGACCTTGACCTGCAGCCGGTTCTCGACCCGCTCGACCATGATCTGCGCCGACAAGGACTGCGTCAGCGTGCCGAGCGGACCTTTCACCGAGATCGCGCCGGGCGACAGCTGGACTTCGACGTTGGCCGGCAGTTCGACCGGAAAATTACCTATTCTTGACATTGCTATTCCTCGTTTGCAGCGTCAACGCTATGCGACGATGCACAAAACCTCGCCGCCGATGCCCAGGCCGCGCGCCTTGCGGTCAGTCATCACACCCTTCGAGGTCGATACGATCGCCACGCCGAGACCGTTCATCACTTTCGGAATATCCCCGCTCGGCTTGTAGACGCGCAGTCCCGGACGGCTCACGCGCTCCAGCTTCTCGATGACGGGCCGCCCGGCGTAGTACTTGAGGCCGACTTCGAGCACCGGCTTGCCGTCCAGCGGGCGCACCGCGAAGTTGTCGATATAGCCTTCGTCCTTGAGAACCGTGGCAAGCGCAACCTTGAGTTTGCTTGCGGGAATCGAAACTGACACTTTTTCCGACAGCTGCGCATTGCGGATGCGCGTCAGCATATCGGCGATCGGATCACTCATGCTCATACGATACGGTCCTCTCTACCAGCTCGCCTTGATGACACCGGGAATCTCGCCGCGCATCGCGATATCGCGCAGCTTGCCGCGGCCAAGGCCGAATTTGCGGTACACGCCGCGCGGTCGTCCGGTCAGCGCGCAGCGGTTCCTGAGTCGCACCGGACTCGCGTCGCGCGGCAGCTTCTGCAGCCGCAGGCGCGCCTCGTAACGATCTTCGGGGGACAGCTTCTGATTGCCGATGATTGCCATCAGTTCAGCGCGCCGGGCGGCGAATTTCTTGACCGTCCTGCGGCGCTTCTGGTCACGATTGATGAGTGCGACTTTTGCCATGGGTCAGTTCCTGAACGGGAATTTGAATGCCGCCAGCAGCGCTCGGCCTTCTTCGTTGCTTCTGGCGGTGGTGGTGATCGTGATGTTCATGCCGCGCAAGGCATCGATCTTGTCGTATTCGATCTCGGGGAAAATGATCTGTTCCTTGATGCCGAAGTTGAAATTGCCGCGGCCATCAAACGACTTGGCCGGAATGCCGCGAAAGTCGCGGATGCGCGGGATCGCAACCGTGACCAGGCGATCGAGAAACTCGTACATGCGGGTGCCGCGCAGCGTGACCTTGCAGCCGACCGGATAACCCGTGCGAATCTTGAACACCGCGATCGACTTGCGCGACTTCGTCACCAGCGGCTTCTGGCCGGCAATCTTGGTCATATCGGCGACCGCATTGTCCATGATCTTCTTGTCCGCGACCGCCTCGCCAACCCCCATGTTGAGGGTGATTTTCTCGATGCGCGGGACCTGCATCACGGTCTTGTAGCCAAACTGCTGCATCAACTGCTTGACCACGGTGTCGCGGTAATGCGCCTGGAGCCGGGAGCCAAGCGCCGCCGCGGTTGCCGGTTTGTCTGCGGTACTCATGCGTCGATCACTTCGCCGTTGGATTTGAAGGTGCGCACGCGGCGGCCATCGTCGAGCAGCCGGGTGCCGATGCGGTCGGCTTTTTTCGTGCCTGGATTGAAAATCGCGACGTTTGACACGTGCAGCGGCATTTCCTTGTCGACGATGCCGCCGGTCGCGCCTTTCATCGGATTCGGGCGCTGATGTTTCTTGACGCGATTCGCGCCTTCCACGAGCACGTGCTCGAGATCGACCACGCGCAACACCGTACCGCGCCTGCCCTTGTCCTTGCCTGTGATGACGATCACGTCATCGCCTTTTTTGATCTTGCGCATCCTCATTTACCTTTAACGCTCTTACAGAACTTCCGGCGCGAGCGATACGATCTTCATGAATCGCTCGGTACGCAGCTCGCGCGTCACCGGACCAAAAATGCGGGTGCCGATCGGCTCCAGCTTCGGCGTCAGCAGCACCGCGGCGTTGCTGTCGAACTTGATCATCGAGCCGTCGGAGCGGCGGATGCCCTTGGCGGTGCGCACGACCACCGCGCTGTAGATCTCGCCCTTCTTGACGCGGCCGCGCGGCGCCGCATCCTTGATGCTGACCTTGATCACGTCACCAATCCCGGCGTAGCGGCGTTTGGAGCCGCCCAGCACCTTGATGCACATCACGGCGCGCGCACCCGTGTTGTCAGCGACATCCAGTATGGATTGCATCTGTATCATTTGGCTCTCGATTAAAAGCTGAAACTTTTTCCAACTTGATCCGCCTGGCAGCGTGCCGGCAGTCAGTCTTGGAACCCGTCCGGGTTAGGTCGTCTGCGCCCGCAATATCCGATCCAGGCGCGGCGCAACAAAGAGGGGCGATTGTACTGAAATTCCCTATCTAGTTCAAGCGTTTTGAGCGGCCGCGGAGCTTCATACCGTCCGCGCCTTGTCGATCAGCCGGCTGACGCGCCACGCCTTGGTCTTGGCCAGCGGCCGGCACTCTTCGATCAGCACGGTGTCGCCTTCCTTGAACTCGTTCTTCTCGTCGTGCGCGTGGTATTTCTGCGAGCGCGTGACTATTTTGCCGTAAAGCGGGTGTTTGACCCGGCGCTCGACCAGCACCGTCACCGTCTTGTTCATCTTGTCGCTGACGACGCGGCCGGTCAGCGTGCGCTTGTTGCTGCTCGTTTCAGTCATGACTGGCGTGCCTTTTCGTTTAGCAACGTGCGCACGCGCGCGATGTCGCGGCTGATCTGGCTGTTGTTGGTGAGCTGCTGGGTTGCAACCTGCATGCGCAGGCTGAACTGCGCTTTCAGCAGTTCGTGCAGCTCCTGCCGCAATTCAGCCGGGTTCTTGGCTCTCAATTCGCTGGCTTTCACGGCTTAACCTCCGACCAGGCGGTGGGCAAATGAAGTGCGCAGCGGCAGCTTCGCGGCTGCCAGCCGGAACGCTTCCCGCGCGGACACCTCGTCAACACCGCCCATTTCATACAGCACCTTGCCGGGAACGATTTCGGCGACCCAGTATTCCGGGTTGCCCTTGCCGTTGCCCATGCGCACTTCGGCCGGCTTCTGCGAAATCGGTTTGTCCGGGAAAATGCGGATCCAGATACGGCCGCCGCGCTTGATGTGGCGCGTCATGGCGCGGCGCGCGGCCTCGATCTGGCGCGCCGTCAAACGGCCGCGCGTAATCGCCTTCAGGCCGTACTCGCCGAAGCTCACCTTGTTGCCGCGGGTCGCAACGCCTTTGTTGCGGCCTTTTTGCTCCTTGCGGTATTTCCTTCTAGCTGGCTGCAGCATGTTTCACTCCTGACCTTTTCTTTTTGGGCGCGGGCTTCTTCAGCGTCGCCGGCTGATCGGGCACGGGCAGCGCCTCAGGCGCCTTGGCCGCCGCCAGGGGCTGCTCGTGCGGGCTGATGATCTCACCCTTGAACACCCACACCTTGATGCCGATCACGCCATAGGTGGTCTTGGCTTCCGAGAAGCCGTAATCGATATCGGCGCGCAGCGTATGCAGCGGCACGCGCCCTTCGCGATACCATTCGGTGCGCGCGATCTCGATGCCGTTCAAGCGTCCCGCGCTCATGATCTTGATGCCCTGCGCGCCCAGCCGCATGGCGTTGGTGATGGCGCGCTTCATCGCGCGGCGGAACATGATGCGCTTCTGCAACTGCTGTGCAATCGAATCGGCGATCAGCTGCGCATCGACCTCGGGCTTGCGGATCTCCTCGATGTTGATGTGCACCGGCACCCCGAGCATCTTCTGCAGCTGCCCTTTGAGCGACTCGATGTCCTCGCCTTTCTTGCCGATCACCACGCCCGGACGCGCGCTGTAGATCGTGATCTTGGCGTTCTTGGTCGGGCGCTCGATGATGATCCTGCCGACCGCGGCGTGCGCGAGCTTCTGTTTCAGGAAATCGCGCACCTTGATGTCTTCCTGCAGCATGCCCGGAAAATTCTTGCTGTTCGCATACCACTTCGACGACCAGTTGCGCAGCACCGAAAGCCGGAACCCGATCGGGTGTATTTTCTGTCCCATGACTATTTCCTTCCGTCGCCGACGGTGAGGTGAATGTGGCAGCTGTGCTTGAGGATGCGCACCCCGCGGCCTTTGGCGCGCGCGCTAAAGCGCTTCAGCACCGGCCCTTTTTCGACGTAAATGCGCATCACCTTCAGTTCATCGATATCGGCGCCGTCGTTGTGTTCGGCATTGGCGATCGCCGACTCGAGCACCTTGCGGATGATCACCGCGCCCTTCTTCGGGCTGAAGCTGAGAAGGCTGAGCGCCTGCTCGACCTGCAGACCGCGGATCTGGTCCGCGATCAGCCGGCCTTTCTGGGCCGACAGCCGCACGCCGTTGAGTTTTGCCGTGGTTTCCATTACCCCATCCCTCATTTCTTCGCCTGCGCAGCCGGAGCGCTCGCGGCTGCCGCCGGCGCCGCTCCTGCGCCCGGCCCCATGCTCGATTTCTTGTCAGCCGTAGCCGCTGCCGCCACGCTGCCCGCCCGGGAGTGACCTTTGAAGATCCGGGTGTGGGAAAACTCGCCGAGCTTGTGGCCGACCATGTTTTCCGTGATGTAGACCGGAACGTGCTGCTTGCCGTTGTGCACCGCAATCGTCAGCCCGACGAAGTCAGGCAGGATGGTCGAGCGCCGCGACCAGGTCTTGAGCGGCCGCTTGTCGTTGGATGCGCGCGCCGCTTCGACCTTGGCCATCAGGTGGTAGTCGACGAACGGGCCCTTCTTGATGGAACGT
>JACPTJ010000151.1 GCA_016192835.1 Betaproteobacteria bacterium | reverse complement strand
GCGCTGATGCGGTCGCCGGGGCGCAGATTGCGGAAGATCTCCCAGTCGTTACCCGCATAGAAGCCGTGCACGCCCGGTAGACCCCAGCGCGTGCGTCCCAGCCAGCCATAAGCCATAGGGAACATCGGAGGCGCGATTACGCTCGCATAGCGGCTGTTGCGGCCGTATTCGCTGTCGCGGTAAAGCGGATTCAGATCGCCAACGCCGTTACAGAAGTTACGTATGGTATCAATCGTAACGTCCTGCAAATAAGGCCCCTCGGGACGCAGCCGCATTCCGATCATCGCTTTCGCTGCAGCGATCGCCTCGTCAGTGATTGTTCCTTGCGTCGGTGCATCGCGCATCGTCGTCGCTTCGTCGATCGATCCCATGATCCTGCTCCTTTAGGTGTTTTGTGAAGAAAACGTGAAACCGAGAACTCCGAGACCACGTCCTCGAATTGTGTGCGATCATCAGCTTGCCGAAGTGTCAAATATAATGCATTATATTCTGAAGAGGCAAGACATGTTAATGATGGAGCATGCGGGCAAGTGCCTGCTCAAGGCTCACGGCGTGCCAGTTCCGGCCGGTGTCCTCATACGCAAAAGCGGGCACGTGCAGAGATGGAGTGGCGCCTACCCTGTCGCACTCAAGGCGCAAGTCTCGTCGGGCGGCCGCGGCAAGGCGGGCGGCATTGTGCGCGCGAGCGATTCCGAGCAGGCGGAAGCGGCAGCACAGCAGTTATTCGAGCACGAGTTCGGCGGAGAAAGCCCTGCTTTACTCCTCATGGAGCCGTGGGTCGAGCACTCGCGCGAGATCTATCTCGCCGTCACGATAGACGGACAGAGTGGTGGATATGTCATCCTGTACGCGCCATCGGGCGGGGTCGACGTAGAGCACCAAGCGCCGTATAAGTATACGTTTGGCTCGCCGCGAGACTTTAGAGCGCACGAGTTGCGTTCGATGCTCGCCGAAGCTGAGCCGGACGGCGCTTTGCGCGAGCGCATCGTTGCGCTCGCGCGCCGTCTTCTATTCGTCGCTACCGCGATCGATGCGGTAACAGTAGAGATCAACCCGCTCGCGTTGCTGCCGGACGGGAAGCTCCTCGCGCTCGATGCGAAGATCGTGCGCGACGAGTCGGCGGCATTCAGGCAAGCCGATCTCGCAGATGAGATCGAGCGCGCCCGCAAGCGCGAGCCGCGTAGGGTCGCGAAAGCGCTCGCAGGCAATCTGATGATGGTTGGACTCGATGGCGAGGTGGGCCTCATGTCGGGCGGCGCGGGCATGACGATGGCCGCCATGGACATGATAGCGGATGCCGGATTGAAGCCGGCGTGCTTCCTCGACTGCAGCTCGAATCCCACACCGGCGGGTTACCAGCTTGCATTCGACGTGCTCGACGCGGAGCCGAAAGTGAAGGCAATACTCGTAAGCATCTTCGGCGGCGGCACCCATATTGACCGCGTGGCCAAGGTGATGAATGAGATCATGGGGAAGCGGAAGCCGCGCAAACCGGTGGTCTTTCGAATGAACGGCACGGGCCGCGAGAAGGCCGATGCGGTAATGCGCGAGACCGGCTTGTACAATCATCCGACGCTCGAGTCGGCAGTCGATGCGGTGGTAGCAGCCGTGAGGATCCAATGAGCGTGCTTATAGACGCCGCGTCCCGGGTGCTTATCTACGGCATCGCGGGCAACTTCGGCCGGTTCTCCGCTCGCGACTTGGCCTCATACGGAACGAAAGTCGTTGCAGGCGTCGCGCCGGGACGAGATACGCGCGACGTCGAGGGCGTGCCGGTGTTTCAGGACGCGCGTACCGCGTGCACAACGACCGGCGCGGACATCGCTCTCGTTTATGTTCCCGCCCCTGCCGCTCTCGACGCGGTGCTGGAAGTGCTAGATGCGGGCTGCAAAGTGATCGTGTACCCAGGCGACGGCTTGCCGGTCCAGGATGCCGTGGAACTTCGAGCGGCGGCTCGGCGCCAGCGTGCGGTCCTCATCGGGCCCAATACACCAGGCGTGATATCCCCCGGCAAGTCCAAGCTCGGCTTCATGCCCTCGTTCTGCTACATACCAGGCCCACTCGGCGTCATCTCCAGGAGCGGCTCACTGTCTTACGAAGCAAGCTGGCGTCTCACGACGGCCGGCCTGGGACAGAGCACCGTGATTGGTATCGGCGGCGATCCCGTGAAGGGACTCAATGCAGCCGAGGCGCTCGAACTGCTGCACGCGGATCCTGGGACCAGGGCAATCCTCTATCTCGGCGAAATTGGCGGCAGCGACGAATACGCGGTCGCGCGGTACGCCGAGCGCCCGGATGCAAAACCCACTGCGGCGATAATTGTCGGCGCCGCTGCGCCGCCCGGCAAGAAAATGGGACATGCCGCTGCGCTGGTGGGATCTCAGGCTGACAGTCAGGCCGCGAAGGTTGAGGCGCTGCGTAAGGCAGGCGTTCATGTCGCTGACAACCTGCGCAATCTGGTAGACGCGGCTCAGCACGCGTTCCAATAGCGTGAAGTGGTAACCAGTTAAGACAAACATCGGGGAGCTCTGCGCAGCCCGCGGCCGCCAGCGCGTATCCTGTGAAAGCGGTCCGCCTCATCGTTTACTGATGCAAAGGAGTCAAGCGTGTCTGTTACCACTGCAAGCAATGTTGATCTGAGCAAACCGCTCGCCGGCCGGACGGCCATCGTCACCGGGTCCGGGCAGAATATCGGCAAGGCCATCGCGCTGCATTTCGCGCGGGCCGGCGCCAATGTCGTCGTCAATGGGCACCGCAACCAGGCCGCTATCGATAAAGTCGCGAAAGAGATCGAAGGTCTCGGTGTCAAGGCTTTGGCCTGTCTCGCGGATGTGGGTAACGCGGAGGCGGTTGCGGCCATGGTCAAGAAGGCTCAAGACAAATTCGGCCAGGTGGATATCGCGGTGTCCAACGTCTCGGTCAGGCTGCGCCAGCCCTTGCACGACATTACGCTGGAGGACTGGGATGCCACGCTCAAGTCGAACCTGAGTTCCGCCTTCTATCTTGCGCGGGCCGTGCTGCCCGGGATGCAGAAAGCGAAGTGGGGACGCATCATCCATATCTCCGCCGAAGACGGGTTCCAGGGGCACGTTCCCTTCCGCGCGCACAGCATGGTTTGCAAAGCCGGCGTGCACGCGTTTTCCAAGGCGATCTGTGTCGAGTTTGCCGCTGAAGGCATCACTGCGAATACGGTATCCCCAGGCTCGATCGATACGACCCGCGACTGGAGCCAGTATCCCAAGAACTGGCTGGAAATGCGCCTGAGCCAGATCCCGATGAAAAAAATAGGCCGCGTCGACGACATCGCGATGGCATGCGTATTTCTCGCCGGGGACAGCGGGTCGTTCATCAGCGGACAGGTCATCCATGTGAACGGCGGGCAGTTCATGTATTAGCCGTTATCAAGGAGGATTGCGCATGTTTAAAGTGAGGTATTTATTTCTTCGAGCGAATCGGGTGATCATTGCGGTAATCTTTGCTCCTGCGTTCGCGTTCGCCTTCCCGCTTCCGGCCGCGGCCCAGAACTATCCGACGAAGCCGATTCGCTTGATCGTGCCTTTCGCGCCGGGCGGCGGCACAGACATTCTTGCGCGCGTGATCGGCCAGAAGCTCGGCGAAAGCATGGGACAACAAGTCGTCGTGGATAACCGCGCGGGGGCAGGCGGGAATCTCGGTGCCGCGCTTGCCGCGACGGCGTCTCCGGACGGTCACACCCTACTCATGGTTTCGGCGAGCTACGCTGTAAACGCAAGCGTGTACAAGCTCGCGTTCGACCCCGTCAAAGACCTCATGGCGGTGACGCAGATGGCCTCGGTCCCCTTCGTGCTCGTAGCGCATCCCTCGCTGCCCGCCAACAGCGTCAAGGAGCTGATCGCCCTTGCGCAGACGCGACCGGGACAGCTGAATTACGCGTCTTCCGGCAACGGCTCGTCGCCGCATCTCGCCGGCGAGCTATTTACGATGATGACCGGCACGAAGATGGTCCACGTTCCTTATAAAGGCGGGGCGCCCGCGCTCGCCGAGGTCATTGGTGGACAGGTGCCATTGTTATTCAGCACCGTGATCCAGGCCTTGCCGCAACTCAAAGCGGGCAAATTGAAAGCCATCGCGGTCGGCAGCCTAAAGCGCTCGTCCGCCCTGCCCGAAGTGCCCACCATCGCGGAATCGGGAGTCGCAGGCTATGACGTGACGAACTGGTTTGGTGTGCTGGCGCCCGGCACCACCCCGAAGCCTATCGTTCTGCGGCTCAATAGAGAGATCGTGCAGCATCTGCGCAGCGCAGATTTGAGGGCGAGGCTCGCGAGCGAAGGCGCCGATCCGGTCGGCAGCAGTCCGGCCGAGTTCGAACGAGTGATCCGCAACGACATCGAAAAATA
Organism: Betaproteobacteria bacterium; assembly: GCA_016192835.1. GTDB lineage: Bacteria > Pseudomonadota > Gammaproteobacteria > Burkholderiales > SG8-41 > PALSA-1004. Next base: position 11,109 of record JACPTJ010000151.1, on the reverse strand, counting down.
CACGCGGATTGTTAAAGCGGCGGGCATTCGGATCAACTGAAGCTGTGGCTCAAGCCGCGCGCAGTAATTTCGATCGGGACCAACGGAGACGCATATGACAGAAGCTGCAAATACCGAAAAGCGGCGCGGACCCTTGACGGGCGTGCGCGTGCTCGACCTTTCGCGGGTCCTTGCGGGTCCGTTCTGCTCGATGATCCTCGCGGATCTGGGCGCCGAAGTGATCAAGATCGAAGAGATCGGCGTCGGCGATCAGACGCGGACCATACCGCCGTTCGTCAACGGCGAGAGTCACTACTTCCTCGCGATCAATCGCAACAAGAAAAGTGTGGCGCTCGATGCGCGTACCGCCGAGGGCCGCGACATTCTGCTCAAGCTCGTCACGAATTGCGATGTCGTCCTTGAGAATTTCCGGCCCGGGGTGATGGACCGCCTCGGCCTGGGCTACGAGCGGCTGAAGGCGCTCAAGCCCGACATCATCGTTTGCTCGATCAGCGGCTTCGGCGCAAAAGGATCGATGCGCGACAAACCCTCGTTCGATCTCGTGACTCAGGCCTTGAGCGGCGTCATGAGCATCAACGGCTACCCGGACGGCGCACCGACCAAGCTCGGGCTGCCGCTCGGCGATATCGGCGGCGGACTGTGGGCGGCGATCGGCGTGCTCGCCGCGCTCAACGAGCGACATGCGAGCGGACGTGGCTCCAATATCGACCTCAGTCTGCTCGAGGGCCTGATGGGCATGCTCGGATATCTTGCCGAGATTTTTCTTGTCACTGGAGAAAACCCCGGCCGCATGGGAAACAGCCATCACAATATCGTGCCTTACGGACTGATGCCCGTGAAGGACGGACATATCGTGCTCGCATTGCATGTGGGGACCTTTTGGCGCAATTTCTGCCGCGCGATCGGGCGCGAAGATCTCATCTCGAATCCGCGCTACCGAACCGTCAAGGATAGACACCACAACCGCGCCGAGCTCGAGCGGCTGATCGGCGAGACCATGATGACGCGCACCGGAGCGGAATGGCAAAAGATTCTCGATGCCGCCGATGTGCCGCACGGCCCCGTCAACAACATTGGTCAGGCGCTCAACCAGCCGATTATTCAGGAGAGCGGATTTTTGAGAGAAACCGAGCATCCTACTGCCGGTAAGATCAAGGTTTTGGGTTCTCCGCTGCGATTTCGGGGCTTATTTGAAGAGCTGCGCGTCGATCCGCCGCCATTGCTGGGCGAGCATACGCGCGAAGTCCTCGGAAATATGGCCGGTCTTGACGACGCTGCGGTCACACGTCTGATCACGGCGGGGGTGATCGCAACTCCGGAGCAAGCCGTAACGAAGATTCGTGCCGAAGAGATCAAGCCCAGCGTCGCCGATGGACCGATGGCGATCGAGATCAAACCGGGCGAAATGCGTGATACGTTCCTTCGACGCGACGAAGCGGAAGGCGCAGAGCTGATCGCTACCGGTGGCCCTGCCGACTCCCCGCGTGTGTCGACCAAAAATTGAAGGAAGGAAAATCCATGTCAGCAGAACACGGTTTCGCCACCGACGCGGAACTGAAACGAATTCGCGCCAAGATCGGACAGAAGGTTACCATCAACGAGCCGCCCTACCTGACCGAGGTCACGCGCGACTCGATCCGCCATTGGGCCGAGGCCACCGGAGACCGCAATCCCTTGTACCTCGATGAGCCCTACGCGCGCGCATCGCGCTATGGCGGCTTGATCGCCCCGCCCTGCCAGCTTTATGCATTCAGCCGAATTTCGATCGGCTACCGTGGAGGATTGCCTGGCGTACACGCCTTCTTCGCCGGCTCGCATTGGCGTTGGCATGAACCGATACGCCTGGGCGAGCGCATCGCTCCGGAGGTGACGTTCAAGGACTTGGTGGAGTTGCCGAGCCGCTTTGCTGGACGCATGTTCAAGCAGATATCGCTGATCCGTTTTCCGGCCGGCGACGGCCATGAACTGGCGCAGGCGGAGTCGTGGGGCATGCGCGTCGAGCGCAGCGCGGCCAGGGAGAAAAGTAAATACAAGAAACTCGAGTTGGCGGCGCCCTACACCGCGCAGCAGCTGGATGAGATTGCCCGGATCTATGCCGAGGAACAATGCCGCGGCGCAGAACCGCGTTATTTCGAGGATGTCGCGATCGGCCAGGCGCTGCCGCAAATCGTGCGCGGGCCGTACACTGCGACCACCGCGGTCGCCTTCGAACAGGGATGGGGCGGACTCTTCATCAAGGCTCACGGATACTGGTTCGACTATCTGCGCCGTCACCCCGCAGCCGGCATCCCAAACGCATACAATATTCCGGAACCCCCTGAGGCCGTGCACTGGGACTCGGCGCTGGCGCGTACGGTCGGCGTGCCCGAAGCCTACGACTACGGCCCGGAGCGGATTGCCTGGCTCGCCACCCTGCTGACGAACTGGATCGGAGACGACGGTTTCCTCGCCGAACTGTACTGCGAAGTGCGGCGTTTCAACTTGATTGGAGATCTCACTTATTGCCGCGGCAAAGTCGTATCAAAGGAGGATCGCGACGCCCGTACGGGCACGGTCAAGCTGGAGATCGAGGCGGTCGATCAGCGCGGCGAATCGACTGCCGGCGGTTGGGCGCGGGTGACGCTGCCGCGGCGGAGCAACAACTGAGCGTTCTGGAAGCTGATTGGACCGGAACAGAGGGGTTGACGGCGAGGATTTGCGGAAGCCGGGCGTCACGCTCGCCGCAACTCCTGTACCGAACCGACAAACCGGCCGTCGTGATGCCGCAGCGCCAGCGTCACCGAACGCGTCGCACCGAAAGTCGGGATGAACGCCGAGTGCTTTCCCGCGCCACCCACCACGACCAAAAGGAAATCCTCCGGCTTCTGCGCCACGGGTACGCGCGCGTCCGGGCCGGCGTTGCCGAGGCGCTCAGGATACTTGACGCGCATGCGCCGCTCGATATTCTCTTCGGAAAAACGTCCGAGCGGGATCCACGCGTGTTCCCAGAGGTAGCGTTTGGCATCCGCTTTCGAATAGCCCCCCGCCGCAACCGTCGCAGCATGCTCGGGACTGAAGGCGATCACCGGCTCGCCGGAGTAAGCAATATCGTTGGTGCCGGGAGTCGCCGATGTTGCGGCGATCGTTCGGAGGATGCCCTCGGCAGTCGTGCTCTCATGATCGTTCACGTTATGCGGCGCTTCGGCTCCGACCATGGTCATCGTGCTCGCATCCGCCGGAAAACCGCGCTCGACATGCAGCGGCTCCCAAGGGCTCGCCCGCTCGTTTTCGGCGATGCAGTAGCTGAATTTCGCCGGCGAGCCGAAAGTGGCCATATCGCCGGTACCCGGCACGGCTCCGCCGATGTTCACCAGCGCCAATCGGATCGCGCGTCCGATCGTCGAATTGCTCTGCCGTCCCGGTCCGAACGCGTTGTGCCCGGCATTGATGTTCAGTTCCCGGGCCACCGGCCCGTTGACGATCAGCAGTGGCGCGCACAGGTGGGTGGTGGTCTGGACCCCGTACAGGTTGAATGCCTCCACGCACATCGCTTCGATTGCGAGCATCACCAGCGGGAAATACTCCGGTCGACATCCCGCCATCACGGCATTCGCGGCCAGCCGCCAGGGCGTCGCCTCGCCCCAGCGCGGCGGGATAAGCCCGATCGGCTGGTTCCATGGGCGATCGCAATATTCGAGCATGCGCTCAACGCGGCGCAGGTTAGGCGGAACGATCGGCAGCCCGTCGCCCCATCCGCGCTCCAGAAACAAATCGTTCAGCGCCTGGAAATCGTCTTCCGCCGTGAAGCTCACGCCGGGATCGCCCAGCAGATGCGTCAGCTCGCTCATCGCGCAAAATTGCGGATCAGATCGAGCAACTGGGGAAGTGCACGCTCGGCGCGCGATTTGACCTCAGCCATAGCAATGCCGCCCAGCGGATGAGGAATGACGATCAAAGGCAAGTCCGGCACGCCGAACACCCTGGCCTGCGTCCGCGCAAGATTCAGAAAAGCTTCGGAACAAATCACCGCGGTCATCGGCCCGCGGCGCCGGAGCTCGGCCATGTCGTGGACACTCCACGACGTGCACGCCCCTCAGTCCGCCATTGCGCTGACGACGAGGTCTGCCTCCGCGGCGAGCTGGTCGAGCAGCCTCGAGTCCGCCGCAGCCGCAGCGTTCGGCTTTCGCAGCGACGTCAGCGCGCCGATGGGAAATGCTGCGCGCAATCCTTCGATCAGGAACCCGAGCAAATGATCGGCGCTGCCTTTGCTGTTATCGAGGATTCCCAGTCGGATGGCCTCTGCGGCCGCCTTGCGCGTACCGGTGACCGGTGCCTGCTGCCCCGCTGGCGCCTCGGGCACGATGAAAATATCGGTATTGCTCACGACATGACCTCCGCTTGCAAAAATGCCCGCCCGTGCGCGAGCGGCAGGGCAGCCAGCATCGTCAATACGGCCACAATGAGCCTCTGTTCCATCAGCGGCCTCTTATTTCCTGCCGCGTGCTTGCGGTTTGGCGCGGCCGCCCGAGCTATGCTTGCGGGCGTGTGCCTTCAGATAGACTTGCGCCTCGTGCGGATCCCGCAGGGGGTAGATGTCGAAATGTCATGTGGCGTATCGGGCCTGGACCAGTCGACATGATGACAAATTCTACACCCGATGAGCCCGTTCAGCCAAGTGCAGGCGCGCGGGTCTTCCACCGCGAGAACCTCTCGCTCGATGGTCGGCGCGCGCTCGAACAACTGCTGCAAGCGAACTGGCGTCTGCACACGGCCTACCCGGGCTTGAAAGTTCTCACTTACACACTGCCGGAAATCTTGAATCATCCCGACAACACCCACTCACTTTGCAGAAGAACCTCTTTCTTGCTTACCTTGAAACGGGGGGATAGAGTATCGCCCTGTTGGCGGCATCATGGTGATGGCCACCTGAGTAGTTACAACCAGTTAAGACGCACCGAGGAGGAGTCATGACAAAAGGTCGTTTGAAAGTTCAGCTGGCGTGCGCTTTGTTCGTTGGCGCGCTCAGCTCTGCTGCGCTCGCTCAATCGTACCCGGCGAAGCCGATCCGGCTTGTGGTTCCGTTAGCACCGGGCGGCGGTGGGGACCTCGTCGCCCGGCTTATCGCGCAGAGGATATCGGAGCCGCTCGGGCAGTCCGTCGTCGTGGACAACCGGCCGGGCGGCTCCACGATCATCGGCACCGAGCTCGTCGCGCGCTCGCAGCCAGATGGTTACACGCTCGTCATGGCAACGAGCAGTCACGGCATCAATCCGAGCCTGTACAAGCTGCCGTTCGACCCGGTGAAAGACTTCAGCGGCGTGTGTTTTTTCGCGACCTCGCCGATGATGCTGACGCTCCATCCCAGCGTGCCGGCAAAAACGGTGAGCGAGTTGATCGCGGTCGCCAAAGCGAACCCGGGCAAGCTCAACTTTGGATCGAGCGGCACGGCGAGCATCGTGCACCTCGCCGGCGAGCTTTTCAATCTGAGCGCCGGCGTCAAAACGGTGCACATCCCCTATAAGGGAACCGGCCCCGCATTGATCGACTTGCTCGGGGGCCAGATCGACATGATGTTCGCCAGTCCGGTGCCGACAATACCGCACGTAAAAAGCGGACGGTTGCGGGCGATCGCGATGGCAAGCCTGCAGCGCTCGCGCGCGATGCCCGAGCTGCCAACGGTTGCCGAATCAGGCTTCCCGGGATTTGAAGCAGCGACATTTTTCGTGGTGCTTGGCCCTGCCAACATGCCAGCGGCTGTCGTAAACAGGCTGAGCACCGAAATGATCAAGGCGTCGCAGCTTCCGGATGTCAGGAACCGGCTTTCTACCGAAGGCGCAGTCGTGGTCGGCGGTACACCGCAGCAGGCTATCGCGCACATCGAATCGGAAATCGCGCGTTGGGCGAAAGTGGTCAAAGCAACCGGGATAAAGGCCAATTGATGAGACGAAAACAACCGGCGCCTGCAAAACCATATCGGCTCCAGCCGGCGCCGAATTCCTGCCGAGCCTGGTCAGCTGCAATTGCACTGACTGCACTCTGTGGCGCTACTCATGTGTGGGCCCAGAGCTCTGCGCAGCCCGCGGCCGCCAGCGCGTATCCTGTGAAAGCGATCCGCCTTATCGTGCCGTTCCCGGCGGGAGGCGGCGCCGATACAATCGCCCGGCTCTTTGCGCCGAAGCTCAACGAAGCTTTCGCGCAGCCGGTCGTCGTCGAAAACAGGCCTGGCGGAAGCACCATCATCGGCGGCGACCTTGTCGCGAAAGCTCCGCCAGACGGTCACACGCTCTTCATGGCGACGTTTACGAACGCGGTGAACCCCGCATTGCATCCGAAGATGCCGTGGGATATCCACCGCGACTTCGCCCCCGTGTCGCTGCTTGCGACGGTGTCTTACACGCTTGTGGTTCACCCGTCGCTGCCGGCCAGGACGACGCGCGACTTGGTCGCGCTGGCGAAAGCACGGCCAGGTCAGCTTAATTTCGCGTCCGCCGGCAACGGCTCGCCAGGTCACCTCGCAGGCGAACTCCTGAACATTATCGCGCAGGTGAAGCTCGTTCATGTGCCTTACAAGGGCGCAGCTCCGGCGTTGACAGACGTCATCGCGGGACAGGTGCCGATCACAGTCGGCAACAACATTGCGACATTGCCGCATGTGAAGAGTGGGCGTCTGCGGGCGCTGGGGGTAACGAGCGCCGCACGCTCCGCCTTGATGCCCGATGTGCCGACGATGATCGAAGGCGGCTTGCCGAATTTCGTCGTCGTCGGCTGGTACGCGATTTTCACGACGGCAGGCACACCGCAGACCTCGGTCGCAAAACTGCACGGGGATCTCGTGAAAATCGTGCGGGAGGCCGAAGTGCAACGGCGGCTTTCGAGCGACGGAAGCGAACCGGTCGGCAGCTCCCCCGCCGAGCTGGCATCGTTCATTCGCACCGAGATCGAGAAGTGGTCCAGAGTGGTGAAGAGCGCCCGATTAAAGGCCGACTGAGCAGAAAGATGAGCGAAGGCAATAAGAACGTTCGCCGGGAGCCTGACCGGATCATGGTCGAGCTCGCGGAATACGCGCTGCAGTACGAGGTTCGCAGTGATCTCGCGTACGACACCGCCCGGTATTGCCTGATGGACACGCTCGGTTGCGGGCTGGAAGCGCTCGGCTATCCCGAGTGCGCGAAGCTCTTGGGACCTGTCGTTCCGGGAACCACGGTGCCGAATGGTGCGAAAGTGCCGGGCACCCGTTTTCAACTCGATCCGGTACAGGCCGCATTCAGCCTAGGCTCCATGATTCGATGGCTGGATTACAACGATACGTGGCTTGCCGCCGAAGCCTGTCATCCGTCGGACAATCTCGCAGGAATACTCTCGACAGCCGATTACCTGAGCCGGCTGCGCGTATCCCAGCGGCGCGCGCCGCTCGTCATGCGCGATGTGCTGACCGCCATGATCAAGGCGCACGAGATACAGGGCGTGCTTGCACTGGAGAACAGCTTCAATGGCGTCGGTCTCGATCACGTTGTTCTCGTCAAAGTGGCTTCCACCGCCGTTGTGACGGCGCTCCTGGGCGGCAGTCGCGAAGAGGTCATTAACGCCGTTTCAAACGCATGGATCGACGGTCACCCGCTGCGCGTCTACCGCCAAGCGCCGAACGCGGGCTCGCGGAAGGGCTGGGCGGCTGCAGACGCAAGCAGCCGTGCCGTGATGCTGGGCCTGATGGCACTCAAGGGCGAAATGGGTTACCCGTCGGCGTTGAGCGCGAAGACATGGGGCTTTTACGACACGCTCTTCCGTGGCGAGCCGTTCAGGGTTTCGCGCACTTACGGCAGCTACATCATGGAAAACGTGCTTTTCAAGATCGCGTATCCCGCGGGTTTCCACGCGCAATCGGCCGTCGAATGCGCCATACAACTGCATCCGCTCGTTCGCGATCGCCTGACGGACATCGAACGTATCGAACTCGACACGCATCTCGCGTGTGTACGCGTGCTCGCGAAGACGGGCCCGTTATACAACTTCGCCGATCGCGATCACTGTCTGCAATACATGGTTGCCATTGGCCTGCTGCGGGGCGCGCTGGAGTCCTCCGATTATGAAGACGCTGCGGCCGCAGATCCACGGATAGACCGCCTGCGTGAGTTGATGATGGTGCGTGAGGACAAAAGCTATACGAGCGACTTTTACGATCCGGATAAGCGTTCTAACGCCAATGCCATAACGGTCGTTTTCAAGGACGGGTCGAAGACGCCCAAGGTGAGCGTCGAATTCCCTCTGGGCCACCCGCGCCGGCGTAAAGACGGCATTCCTCTTCTGCTCCGGAAATTCAAGGTGAATCTCGCCCGCCGCTATCCCGCGAAGCAGCAAGCGGCGATATTCGATCTCTGCATGGACCGTAAGCGCCTGGAGTCGACGCCGGTGCATGAGTTCGTAGACATGTTGACAGCGTGATGCTGTGCCGCGCAGCGAGTGCCCAATAGGACGAGTGGATGCCATATCTAGAGCGACCTGGTAAGCCGACGCTCTATTACGAGCTCGACGATTACACTGACCCCTGGCGGGCAGCACCCGCGCTCGTGCTCCAGCATGGATTCGGCCGCTCTTCGCGCTTTTGGTACTCATGGGTGCCGTACCTCAGCCGCTTCTACCGCGTAATACGCCCCGATCTGCGCGGATTGGGCCGGTCCGCACGCAACTTCGATGTCAAAAACGAGCTTGGCCTGCAACACTATCTGGAAGACCTTATCGCCATTACAAAAGACATAGGCGTTGACAGCGTCCATTATTGCGGCGAATCGTTCGGCGGCATCCTCGGCCTCGCACTTGCCGCCGAGCGGCCACAGCTCTTTCGCACGTTGAGTGTCGTATCCGCACCCGCTTTTATCACTGAGCACGACAAGGAGAGCACGACTTACGGCCACGGTTCGCGCATCGCGGCCCTGCGCAAAATGGGCGCGCGCGAATGGGCCCGGGCATCCAATTCAGGCCGGCGGTTCCCGGCCGACACCGACCGGGGTCTGCTCGATTGGTATGTCGACGAGATGGGTAAGTCCGACGTGGAGGTACTCGCGGCTATGTTCGCTTGGGTCTCGCACTTCAGCACGGTGCCCTACCTTTCGAAAATCGAAGCGCCGGTGCTTGGGCTCTATCCCTCCGAAGGTCCGATTACAGAGGACGCGCAGATACGAATGCTGGAAGAACGGATCCCGGAAGTGAAGATCATCAGAATTCCGTCTCGGTATCACTGTATTGCGACGTTGCAGCCGGCGGCATGTGCAAAGGCTGTGCTGCACTTCGCCGCACAGCACGACGGTATGCCATGTCATGAATGAAGGCTCGCACATGAGAGGCTTGGCCATGCGGCGCGGCATTGGCGCGCTGATCCTGTTCGCTGCGCTCTCGGCTACCGGCTCTCCACGCGCAGCAACGCCGGATTCGTACCCGAACCGCCCTATCCGTCTCATCGTGCCGTTCGCGCCAGGCGGCAGTAATGACATACTGGCGCGCACGATGGCGCAGCAAGCAACGGCTAAATTAGGTCAGACGATGGTCGTCGACAACCGCGCTGGCGCCGGTGGCATCATAGGCGTTGAGACGTCAGCTAAGGCAGCGCCGGACGGCTACACGCTCGTGATGGGACATATCGGCACCCATGCCGTAAACCCGGCGCTCTACAAGAACCTGCCTTACGATGCGGTGCGCGACTTCACGGCAATTGCGCCCGTTGCCTCGTCTCCCAATATCCTGCTCGTGCACCCGGGCATTGCCGCATCGACAGTGAAGGAGCTGATCGCGCTCGCCCGCAGCAAGCCGGGGCAGTTGAACTACGCTTCGGGGGGTATCGGAGGATCAACGCACCTCTCTGCCGAGCTATTCAAGATGATCACCAGCACTGATTTCGTGCACGTGCCCTACAAAGGCGGGGGGCCCGCGCTCACCGCCATAGTCTCTGGCGAGGTCGCGATGTTGTTCAACAATATCGTCTCCGCGATGCCGCAGGTGCGCTCGGGGAGAGTGCGTGCTCTCGGCATCACCAGCCGTCAACGCTCGCCTGTCTTACCGGAGCTGCCGACGCTCGCCGAAGCTGGCGTGCCGGGGTACGAAGTGGTCTCATGGTACGGCGTGTTCGGACCTGCGGGCATGCCGCCGGTCACCGTGAAGCGGCTGAACAGCACGATTACGAGCATCATGACCGCAGAAGACATGCGCTCGCGGCTCGCAGCCGAAGGCGTCGACGTCATGAAAGCGTCGCCAGCAGAATTCGCGGACTACGTCAATCTCCAAGTGGAGCAAAGTCATACGCCAAGCCGGCATCCGAGCTCAGTGATGCTGCTCGGCACTCACCTGCTAGAATCGTCAGCCATGGACTTCAAAACGAAAGAAGAATACGTCGCCGAGTTTTTGCGCGAAGGCATACTGTCCGGGCGCTTTCCGCGCGGCACGCGATTGAAACAGGCCGACATCGCCGAGCAGCTCAAACTGAGCATTACACCGGTGCGCGAAGCATTCCGTATTCTTGAAGCTGAAGGCTACGTCATAAATGAGACGCATCGTGGGGTGGTCGTCGCACCGTTCGACGCTTCTGCAACGCGTGAGATCAATGAGCTGCGCATGCTGCTCGAAAGCCGCCTCGCGCTCGCGGCGATGGAGCACATGACGCCGCAGAATTACGCGGAACTCGGCGAGCTCCAGCGTGAATTTGAGGAAGCCGAGACACGTCGCGACCGCGAAGCGGTGCGCGCCCTCAACTACCGTTTTCATAGACAGCTTTACACGATCGCACGGCAGCCACAGACACTGCATTTCGTGCAGGTGCTATGGGCAAAGTATCCATTCGATCTCATCAACCTGATCGGCGGAAGGATGGGCCGCGCCGCAGCGGAACATCGTCGCCTGCTGAAGGCCATGAAAGCGGGGGACAGGAAAGCGGTCGTGAATGCGCTGCGCGAGCACATCGATGCGGGATGGCGTGAGCTGCAGGCGCACCTTGAGAAGCAGCAGACGTCTCTCGCAACGCCGAAGCTCATAAGAGCAAGGGCGCGCTCGTCGCGTAGAAATATCTCAGACGGGCTATTGCCGCGGCGCTGACGCACCCAGGGAGGACGCGGTCAGGACCTGCGCGGACGCCTGGCGCCGCGAGCC
>JACPTJ010000150.1 GCA_016192835.1 Betaproteobacteria bacterium | reverse complement strand
GTTACATTATTTTCGGCGTAGGGTGCGCTTGCGCACCATCCGGCAATCGGTGCGCAAGCGCACCCTACATTACGTCTGAATCCGCGGATCGAGGTAGTCGCGCACCCAGTCGCCAAGCAGATTCACGCCCAGCACCGTGATCAAGATGGCAAGCCCGGGGAAGAACGCGATCCACCATGCGGTATCGATGTAGGACCGGCCGTCGCCCAGGATCCCGCCCCAGGTCGGAGTCGAGGCAGGAACACCGACACCCAGGAAGCTCAGCGCCGACTCGATCAGGATCACCCGCCCGACGTACAGTGTCGCGATGACGATGGCCGGTGAGAGCACGTTCGGCAGCACGTGCACGAGCACGACCCGCAGTTCGCTCGCTCCCACGGCCACTGCCGCCTGCACGAAATCCTTTTCCTTCACCGCCAACGTCGCGCTACGCACGACCCGCGCATAGACCACCCACACGCGCAGCGCGATGACGACCACCACGACCGACAGGCTGGGGCCGGTCACCGCGACGATCGAGAGTGCAAGCAGCTCAAACGGGAACGCGAGAAAAATATCCACGAGCCGCATGCAGACGGCATCGACCCAGCGGCCGAGATAGCCGGCCGCGACTCCGACGATCAATCCGATGAGGCCCGATATCACCACCGCCGTGAACGACACGATCAATGTGACGCGCGAGGCATATATGATGCGCGACAGCAGATCCCTGCCGAGATGATCGGTTCCCAACAGGACGAAACGGCCTCTGTCGAACAACGTCAGCGGCGCCCGCCGCGCCTCCCACGGAATCTGCTGGGACGGATCGTAGGGCGCGAGCCACGGGGAAAACACCGCCATCGCCGCGATCACGGCGAGGATCGCCGCCCCGCACAGCGCCGCTTTGTGGCGCAGCAGGCTTTGCCACGCGTCGCCAAGCGGCGTGGCGCGAGCATTGCGCACCGCGCCGAGGGCGAGGGCGCTGCTCTTGCCGGACTCACGCATAGCGGATTCTCGGGTCCAGCCACGCGTACATGAGATCCACGATCAGGTTCACGCCGACGAAAATGAACGCCAGCAGGAACACGGCGGACTGGATGATGGGAAAGTCGTCGTTTTGCAGCGCTTGAATCGTGAGCAGCCCGATGCCGGGCCAGGCGAACACCGTTTCCGTGACCACGGTTCCGCCGAGCAGCAGGCCCAGCTCGATCCCGGCCATGGTGACCAGCGGAATACTCGCGTTCTTCAGCGCGTGAACGTTGACGACCACCCACTCCGACAGGCCCTTGGCGCGCGCCGTACGCACGTAGTCCTCCGACAGCACGTCCAGCATGCTCGATCGCACCAGGCGAGTGAGGCGCGCCGACGAATACAATCCCGCCGTCATCGCCGGCAGCAGTATGTGCTTCAACGCATCGGAGAAAAGCACCCAGTCGAGACGGAGCAGACCTTCAAAGAAATAGAATTCCGTGGTGGCACGCGACTCGATCCCGTACGTGAGCCGTCCCGAGGTCGGCAGCAGATCGAGTCCAAGCGAGAAGATGAGGATCAGCACCAGTCCCAGCCAGAAATTCGGCATGGACTGTCCGACCAGAGCCGTCGACATCGCGGCATAGTCGACCGGGGTATTGCGATGCGTCGCCGACAGAATTCCGACGGGTAGCGCGATGAAAAGCGCCAGGATGAAAGCGACCAGCGCCAACTCGAACGTCGCGGGCAGGCGGTCGAGCACGATCGACATCGCCGGGCGATGCTGAAGGTAGGAGGTGCCGAAATCCAGGCGCGCCGCATTCGCCATGTATTGCGCGAACTGCTCGATCAGGGGCCGGTCGAAACCCATCCGGGATCTGATTTCCTGGTAATCCTCCTGGACAGCGCTTTCCGGCAACATCAACGCCGCCGGATCTCCGGTCAGGTGGAGAATTGCGAAACAGATCGCGGTGATTCCGAACAGGACGATGAGGGCCTGAAGACAACGACCCGCAATATATTTCAGCATGATCCCCCTCACCCTAACCCGGCCCCCTCGCGTGCTGCGCAGGCTCTCCCCCGGAGAGGGAAATTTCTTCTTTCCCCCTTCCAGGGGGGAGAGGGAAACTTAGCGGCGGTCGAGCTCCCAGGCGTATACACGGTCGTCGTTGCGGACATTCCAGACGATATCCTTCTGCAGGCCGTAAACCGAATCCTCCTGCCACAGCATGATATGCGCGGCGTCCTTCGCCAACCGCTGGGTGATGTCCTCGAAGATCGCGGCCCGCTTCTTGAGATCCACCGTTGAGGCGGTCGCGTCCAGCGCCTTGTCGATCTCGGGATCGCAGTAGGCGCTCCATGCACCGTTGCAGGCAGCGACCGCGCTGAGTGCCGCATCGGAGTCCCCGGTACCGTTGCCGTAACCGATGTAGTAGACGAACGGTTTCGCGCCCGGATTGACGCGACCTCTGAAAGTATCCACGAAGCGCTTCCAGACGACCGGCTGGAACCTGACTCGCACGCCCACCGCCTGCAACATGCCTGCAATCGATTGCGCGACTTCCTTGTCTTTTGTGTAGCGGCCATCCGCCGTGACGAAATCGATCTCGAAACCGTTCGGATGACCCGCGTCGGCGAGCAGCTTCTTGCTCTTGTTCGGATCGTAGTTGTAGGGCCAACTCCGTTTCGCGTCGTAGCCTTCGGTCCATTCGTGCAACGGTTGATTGGCGACAACGCCGCGTCCCTCGACCACGTGCTTGACGATAACGTCGCGGTCAATCGCATGGGCGATCGCCTGACGGACCCGTATGTCCTTCAGAGGCGAATCGATATTGTGTGTGAACCCGAGATGAAAAACGCGCGTTCCGCGCACGGCCTCGACCCGGGTGTTGGCGCCGGCCTCGAGCTTCGGGATATATTGCGCCGGCACCTGATTGATCAGATCGACCTCCCGCTTCAGCAGCGCCGCAACCTTGGTGCCGTCCTCCTTGATCGGAACCGCCCGCACGGTCTTGACGTGCGGCGCGTCCTCTTTCCAGTAATTAGGATTCGCCTCGAACACCATCTCGACGCCTTTTTGCCAGCGCACCAGCCGGTAAGGACCGCTGCCCACCGGCTTGACCGCCGCGTCGTCCGGCGAGAGGGTCGAATAATGCTTGGGCGGAACGAGGTGGCCCCAGTCCGCAAGCCGCCGCAGCAGCCCCGGATCGGTCGACTTCATATGGACTCGCACGACCCATTTACTCACCACTTCGACGCGGTCGATGACCCGGAAGATCCGCGTCTGCACCGTCTTGAAGCCCGGCTGCAGTGGCCGCATCAGGCTGAACTGCACTGCCTGCGCATCGACCTCCTCCCCGTTCGTGAACTTCACGCCCTCACGCATGCGGAACTCGATGGTCTTCGGATCGATCTGAATCATTTCCTTCGCTGCCCACGGGACCATCGTGTGCGACCCGGTCGGCCGATGCATGAGCGTGTCGAAGGTATAGCGATGGAATACCGTCGCCAGCGCCGAGCTCGTGGTATGAGGATCCATGGTGTCCACTTCGGAGCCCAGGGAGATCGTAATCGTGGCGTTCTTTATCGTCTTCGCGAAAGCCTCGTGCGATGCAACTACCATCGCCATCATGGAAAATGCAGCCAGCGTCAATAGCAACTTTCTCATGGCATCCTCTCTCTCGTTGTTGCCCTTCGTTCAGACTGCCGGCAGCTGCTCATTCACGCGCTCGCCTTGGGTGCCCTGGGCGTGCCAGCCCTGGGGCTCGTTTTCGAATACGCCAAGAGCGGTCAACTCTGCTTTCACCCACGCTTTTTCCTCGGCCGTCGGCGGAAGAATGGGCCTGCGCGTCGTGCCCACCGGGCGTCCGAGCAGCTCCATCGCGTATTTGATGGTCGCCGGATAATTGTGCATCACGACCTTCAGCAGGCGCCGCACTTTGAACTGGAGTTCGCGCGCTTGCGCGGTGTCGCCGCGCGCGCACGCCTGGTACAGCCCGGCGGTGAGCCTGGGCGCGACTTCGCTGCACGCCGAGAAGCAGCCCTGGCCGCCGACCGGAACCGAGGTCAGCAGGTATTCGATGCCGGTGTAAGCGGCGATCTGCTTTGACTTGCGCGCGATCAGCTCGCAGATATCCGTGAACGTCTCCATGTGGAACGTGGCGTCCTTGATCGCAACGAAACCGGGCAACCGGTCCATGAGCTGCTCGAGAACGTCCATGTTCAGGTCGACGTTGGTCGCCTTGGGATTGTTGTAGACAATCAGCTTGCCGCCGCACGCCTCCGTGACGGACACGAAGTGCTCCACGATGGCCTGCGGTCCGGAGCGCCAGTGATAAGGCGCCATCAGCACGATGCCGGTCGCTCCGGCCTTCACGCTGTGGCGCGCGAGGTCCATGGCGAGGTCCGTGCCCGCAAACGAAACATGAACGAACGTCGGCACGCGGCCCGCGGCAGCGCTCACCAGCACCCGTGCCAATTCCCGGCGCTCGCCGTCGGTCAGGTTCACCGATTCGCCGATGTGCATCGGATGCGCAATAAGGCTGACTCCGTTCTCGACCAGGAAATTGACCTGTTTCGCGAAGGTTTCGTAATCGACCGTGTTGTCGGACTTGAAAGGGGTGACCGGCGCGCCGACGATGCCGGCGTAGCTTGACTTCATGGCTTTACTCCTCCCGGTTGGATACGAGACTCTACTTTATTCCGTCCCATAAATCACGAGTCCCGTCGCCACAAAAAAATCCCCGGGGCCAAAGCCCAGGGGATTGCAGGGGAAGCACCAGCAATGCTGGTGAAGGTGTTTAGCGGCGCCCGCGATTGGCTGCAGGGGCCGGTCTCGCCATCGCGAACTGATTGTTCCCCGCACCGCGATGATTCTGCATGCCCCGTTGGACCGGCATATTCTGACGGTTCGGCACACCTTGGTGATTCTGGAAACCCCGGTGATTCTGCGCACCCTGATGGTTAGGGATACCGCGGTGATTCAGCGCCCCTTGATGATTCGGCGTACCGCGAAAATCACTGCGGTTGGCACGCAGGTCGCGCCGGTCATGACGGAACTCGCGGACATCGTGGCGACGGTCAGCGAGATCGTGGCGCAACTCGCGTCGATCGCGGCGCAGTTCGCGGATGTCATTGCGGCGTTCGGCATAAAGACGATTCAACGCATGACGGTCCTGGCGGATTTCAGCGTTGTCTTGTCTGAGCTCGGCACGCTCCCGTGCGACACCTGCGGTGTCGCCGCTTCTTTGATAGGCGCGCAACTGGCGCAAATCCTGATTGCGCTCCCTGTAGTCGTTCGCCAGTTCGCGTCTCATTCCGCCGATCGCACGGTTGTCCTGCCGGATTTCGGCGCGGTCATGCGCGATTTCGCGCCGGTCACTGCGGATCTCGCGGTTATCATGGCGAATATCGGTGCGGTCATGCGCGATTTCGCGCCGCTCACTGCCGAAGCCGCGGTTATCATGGCGAATCTCGGCGCGGTCGTTCTGCACCGGGCGCACTTCGGTGCGGTCACCGGCAAAGTTGCGCCGATCCTGCCGGTCGTCGCGGCGGTCATGACCAATGCCTTCTACCACGGGTTGGGCGGCTACAACGGGTTGAACGGTTACGACGGGTGCAGCGTTTTGCGCGAATGCGACAGGCATTGAAGCTCCGAATGCGGCACCGATCGCGAGCGCGAGCAAAGTTTTTCGCAACATGGAAATCTCCTTTGATTTACGGTACGGCGAATGCCATCACCGGTAATGGCGACATTACGCGCACTGTTGAAGGCACGCCCGGGGTGTTACACAGATTTACCGCCGGTTACATCCGCTTACAGAGATTGCTCGGAGCTTGCGAAAACGCCCCGTCGCGGTGCGTGAAAACGTGTGATTTCTCACGCTTGATACGGAGGCCGGCCAACCTGCGCCAATGACGGATACTGGTTCACCGGTGATCGGCACCGACTGCATCCTTGACCGTCCTGAAACCATCGGCGCGCAGCCGTGCTGCGAGTTCGCGCTTGATGCGCCCGACCAGTTCGGTGCCATGAAATACCAGCGCCGAGTAGAACTGCACCAGTGACGCGCCGGCGCGGATTTTCGCATAAGCATCCGCCCCGCTCGCGACGCCGCCGCAGCCTATGATCGGCAACTTGCCGCCGGTGTAACGGTACATATCGGCAAGGCACGCCGTAGCCTTCGTCATCAACGGCGCCCCCGAAAGTCCGCCGGCTTCGTTGCGGTATTTGCTGCGCAGGCTCGCGGGACGATCCACTGTCGTATTGCCCACGATCAGTCCGTCGATTCCGGTTGCCAGCGCGACTTCGGCGATATCACGCAATTGCTGTTGATCGAGATCGGGTCCGACCTTGGCCAGCAACGGCGGCAATCGCGTAGAATCCGGCGCGGCGCGGCGTCTTGCATCCTGCACCCGGGAAATCAGCGCTTCGATTTGCGATTTTGCCTGCAGTCCGCGCAAGCCGGGCGTATTGGGAGACGATAGGTTGCAGACCAGGTAATCGGCCAACCCGCAGACTGCTTCGATGCCGGTCACATAATCTCCCGCCGCGTCCGTGGCGTCGCGATTCTTGCCGACGTTGGCGCCGACGATGCCCGCAGCGCTGCCCGTGCGCCGCCGCACCGCGAGCCGCTCGACGAAAGCAACGAGCCCTTTGCTGTTGAAACCGAACCGGTTGATCACCGCTTCGTCCTCGACCAGACGGAATAATCGGGGCTGCGGATTGCCGGGCTGCGGCAGCGGCGTGACGGTTCCCGCTTCGACGAAGCCGAAACCGAGTTCGAGCATTGCATCGATCACTTCGGCGTCCTTGTCGAAACCCGCAGCCAGACCGACCGGATTGCTGAACGCAAGATCCCACACGCGAGTGGATAGAATCGGATCGTCCCGCCCGGTGCTGCGGCCGGCCAAGCCGTGTTTGAGCGCCCAAACCGTCGCATGGTGCGCGGTCTCAGGATCGAGCAGAAACAGCAACGGCCGCGCCAGACGGTAAATCACGACTTACGCGGCGCTCGCCCGAACAGCCGCACGATCGAATCTCATATCACCTTTGCGATCATCACCGCGAACGTGGCGTAAACTTGGTTCAACATGGGATTTAATAAAGGCTGGGAAAGTCTTGATATTCTAGTCAGAGTTGCGCTGTAATGGTAGCGATAGACAGAACTCCTCGAATCAATCAATTAATCGAGCCTTTTTATGAACCGCCGCACATTTTTTGCCGCATTGCTTGTCTTCGCGGCGCTGGTTGTACCAGCGCACGCGGACGAGCGCGTCCTCTACGAAAAGGCTTCGGCCTACAGCACGATCATCGTCACCGAAGACGAAGCGGGCTTGCGCACGTTGCGTTTCGAGAAAGGCGGGGCAAGGCAGAGCGTCGTGAAACCGGGCGATCCGGAATATCTGGCGCTGCCTTACGCGCCGGTCATGCTGGCCGGACTGGCGTTGTCGGAAGACCCGCGCCGCATCCTGATCGTTGGACTCGGCGGCGGCACGCTGCCGATGTTCATCCGCAAGCATTACCCGGACGCGACGATCGACGCGGTGGACATCGATCCAGATGTCGTGTACGTGGCGAAGGAATTCTTCGGTTTCCGCGAGGACAGCCGCATGAAAGCCCACGTGGAGGACGGGCGGCGGTTCATCGAGAAAACCCGGCAACCTTATGATGTGATTTTCCTCGACGCGTTCGGCATCGACAGCGTGCCCGGGCATTTGGCCACGCAGGAATTTCTGCAGGCCGTGCGGCGCGCCGTCAAGCCGGGCGGCGGCGTGGTCGGCAACCTCTGGGGCTCAGGTTACAACCGGCTCTACGACGCAATGGTCCGCACCTACCAGGAAGTGTTCGACGAGCTTTTTATTCTGGACGTGCGCAGCGCCGGCAACAAGATCCTGCTCGCGCTGCCGCGCAGGCAGCCGCTGAGCCGGGACGAGCTGACGCTGATGGCCAGGAAGGTGTCGACGGCGAAGCGATTCCGGTTCGACCTTGGCGATCTGGTCAACTACGGCTACCGGCATGCGCGCGAGAAGAACCAACTCGAACGCGTGCTGCGGGACGCGGACCCCGCGCAGCGCAGGCAGGACAACGTTCCGGCGAGCAGCCTGTCGCGCTAAATCCCCCGTGCGGGCTGCAGCAAATTTGACGCGGGAAATGGTGCGCCGTTTCCGATAACATCGACGCTACAACAAACCCAGGAGAAAGACCATGCTGTTCACCTGTAATCCGCGCTCGCACGCTGCATCCCGCCCCGCGAGCCGCAAAGTCGTCAAGCGCGGCGCCAGGAGCTTTGCCGTAGACCTGCATTGCCACGTGCACACGCCCGCCGCCGATGAATTGGCGAAGCAGTCGGCCCAGCCCGGGGCGGACCCGATGGCCCGCTATGGCAACGTTCGCACGCGCGATCACCAGAACAAGCTGCGCGCGGACCTCGACCGCAAACTCACGTCGATCGAGCAGCGCCTCGCCGACATGGACAAGATGGGAATCGACGTACAGGCGATTTCGACCTCCCCGCTGCAGTACTACTACGCGGTCGAGCCCGACCTGGGCCGCCAGACATCCCGCGCGATCAACGAGCGGCTGGCCGAAATCCGCGATTCGCATCCCGAGCGCTTCGTCGCGCTGGGAACGGTGCCGCTGCAGGCGCCCGAACTGGCGGTGGCCGAGCTGGAATACTGCATGAAGAAGCTCGGTTTCCGCGGCATCGAGATCAGCACCAATGTCAATGGTGTGGACCTGTCTGATCCGCGCTTCGAAGCGGTCTTTGCAAAAGCGGAGGCGCTCGGCGCGGTTATTTTCCTGCATCCGTTGGGCTTCACCGACACGCGGCGTCTGAACGAGCACTTCCTCACCAATGTCATCGGCAATCCGCTCGACACCACCGTCGCGCTGTCGCACATCGTCTTCGGCGGCGTGCTCGAACGCCATCCCAAGCTTAAGTTCGTCGCGGCGCACGGCGGCGGATTTCTCGCGCACTATCCGGCGCGCATGGACCACGCGTACCGGGTGCGTCCGGAATGCCATGACCACATCAAGCGGCCGCCGACCTATTACATGAAGAAAATCTACTTCGACACCGTGGTATTCAGCCACGCGCAGCTCGAGCACCTGGTCAAGCTGTGGGGCGCGGACCACGTCGTGATCGGCACCGATTACCCATACGACATGGGGTATTACAAGCCGGTCGATTTCGTCAACGACGTGAAATCGCTGACGCGCGCGCAGAAGGACGCGATCATCGGCGGCAACGCGACCAAGCTGCTGAAGCTCAAACCACGCCGGAAAAACTAGCGCCCGTCGCGCGATGCAATCGCCACGACAGCGGGGTTACCGGACCGGTTACTGTCTGCAGGTAGTCGGGGAAGCACTGTTTTTGAGGATCTCGGGGAACATCGCCTATTCAATAAAGTACCGCCCATTCTTAATGTTCGATTTTGTCTTGTGATAGTGCTAGCATCACACAAACGATCAACTACGCGAAACGAGTAGTCGGCTGCGCTTGAGCGCCGCTACAAGCGCCGCTGGGGGGCGATCGTGGCAGGCAACGGCCAGACACCATCAGAAATCATCTCCGTCCCCAAGGGCGGCGGGGCGTTGCACGGCATTGGCGAAAAGTTTTCGCCCGATCTTTTCACCGGATCGGGTAACTTCAGTGTCCCAATCAATCTTCCGCCCGGTCGCAACGGTTTCCAGCCTCAGCTAAGTCTTGTCTACAGCACCGGCAACGGAAATGGTGCTTTCGGCATGGGCTGGGCGTTGAGCGTACCCAGCGTCTCCCGAAAAACATCCAGGGGCATTCCGCGCTACGAGGATTCCGACATCTTCGTCCTTTCAGGCAGTGAGGACCTGGTTCCCACAAAGGTACTCGGTGGAAGTCAGTATTACCAGCCAAGGACCGAGGGACTGTTTGCCAAGATCCGTCATGTTACCGGCGGCGGAACGGACTACTGGGAGGCTGCCACCAAGGACGGCTTGGTAAGTACTTATGGCGATCCAAGCGGCGCGGCAGCGGACAAATCGACAATCTATGATCCGGCCGACCCGCTCAAACTCTTTGCGTGGAAGCTGTCGGAGACGCGCGATCCATTCGGCAATCGCATTGCCTACGAGTACCGGCGTGATAAAGCGCAAATCGGCGCCAGGAACTGGAATCAGAACTATCTCAAGCGCATTCGTTATGCCGATTTCGATCACGCAGGCGCAACCGAGTTCTTGGTGTCCGTAGAGTTCTATTACGACGACGAAACATTGCCTCACGCGGTCAATCCGCCGGTCAAGCAACGCACCGATCGGGATCAGTTTTCCGAGTATCGTTCGTCATTCGAAATCCGCACGTGCCGCCGGTGCAGCCTGATTCTGGTGCGCACCCACCCGGTCGCGGCTGCCGAGATCCGCGACCGTGCGTACCGGCTGATCTATCTCGACGAGCGCACCGACCTGGCGGTCGCAGACCAGGTTTTGCCCGCCAACGGTGCGTCCCTCCTCAGCCGTATCGAGGTCATCGGTTACGACGATACGGGTAGTCCAAGCAGCGAACTTCCCCCGCTTGATTTCGCCTATACGAAGTTCGAACCGGTAAAGCGCAAATTCGAGCAGTTACCTGCGGGCGCAGAGTCGGTGCCGCCGCTGTCGGACCCCGACGTCGAGCTGGTCGACCTGCACGGTGGTGGTTTGCCTGATCTGGTTCAGATTTCCGGATCGGTCCGCTATTGGCGCAACCTGGGCGATGGCGTGTTTGGCTCCAGACTGACCATGCGAGAGTCGCCGGTGAACGCGAAGCTCAGCGATCCCGGCGTGCAGCTATTGGACGTGAACGGCGACGGCAGGGCTGACTTGCTGGTCCGAGACCGTGGGGTCGCGGCAACGTTCACGCTTGAATTCGGCCCCAAGTGGAAGCGCAGGCCGAGCGCTGACCGGATTGCACCAAGCTTCGACTTCAAGGATCCCGAAGTCCGGTTGCTCGATCTCGATGGTGACGGCATCACCGATGCCTTGCGCACTGCGGGTCAGTTCGAGTGTTTCTTTCAGGACGCACAAAAGGGATGGCGGCAGGTGCGCACAGTCGCGCGCCGCAGCTTCGACGAGTTCCCGGATGTCTCCTTTTCCGACCCGCGCGCGCGGATCGCCGACATGTCCGGCGACGGCCTGCAGGACATCTTCGGCTACGATCCCGCGCGGATTCTCCTCGGTGACATCGATGGCGACGGCGCGGCGGATCTCGTGTATGTCGAGGACGAGAAGGTCACCCTCTGGATCAACCAGAGCGGCAACGGCTGGAGCGCGCAGCCGGTAGAGATCTACGGCACGCCACCCGTCGCAGATGGCGATGTCATACGGATCATCGACCTGCGCGGGTGCGGGGTGGCTGGCATCCTTTGGAGTGCCGGCGCGAATAACGCGGTACGCCAACGCATGCGCTACCTCGATCTGGCAGGGAATATCAAGCCTTATCTGCTCGATCAGATGAGCAACAATCTGGGCGCCACGACCAAGGTTAAGTATGTTTCTTCGACGAAGTTCTTTCTCGAAGATAACAAGTGCCACACCACCCGTTGGCGCACGCCGCTGCCGTTTCCGGTGCAGGTCGTATCGCGCGTCGAGGTGATCGATCATCTCTCCGGCGGCAAGTTGACGACCGAGTATCGTTATCACAACGGCTACTGGGACGGCGCCGAGCGCGAGTTTCGCGGCTTCGGCATCGTCGAGCAATACGATTCGGACGGCTTCAGCGATTACGGCAGTACCGGCCTCCACGGGTCGGGCAGTACCTTCCAACAGGTACCTACACAGTATTTTTCCCCACCCACGTTGACCAGGACCTGGTTTCACCAGGGGCCGGTCGGCGACGAATATGGCGCATGGGAAGAGCAAGACTATTCGGACACCTATTGGCAAGGCGATCCGTCAATGCTCGGCCATAAGAGTGGCGTTGACGGCTTTCTCGGCGGGTATTGCACCGCCGTCTATCCTCATGCACGCCGGGACATGCGCGACGCGTTGCGCGCATTGCGCGGCAGTATGTTGCGCTCCGAGCTATATGCGCTGGATGGGTCGGATCGAGAGGAGCGCCCCTATACCGTGACGGAGAGCGCCTACGGGCTGCGCGAGGAGTCGCCCCCCACTGCAGCAGAGCCGGCGCGGCGGCGCCTTTTCTTCCCACATTTGATCGCGCGGCGCACGACCCAATGGGAGCGCGGCAACGACCCGATGACGCAGTTCGCGGTTACCGGGGATTACGATTCGTTTGGACAATCGTGTCGCCAGGTGTCAATCGCCTGTCCGCGCGGCTGGGAGTCGATGTCTGACCAACCGAGCAAACCCTATCTGGCGACGCTCTCGGTGACCACTTATGCACAACCCTCTGCGGGCGGCCCGTACATTCAGGATCGAGTCGCCCGCACGCGCGGCTACGAAATTCTCTCGTCCGCAAACAAGACCGTCACTGACATTAGCGCTACAACCGCGTCCAGCGCTTCGCTGCGGCTGATTTCGGAATCGCTCAACTTCTACGATGGCGATCCGGCCATCGCCGATCATGGCGCCTTCAGCGGCTTGGCATTTGGACAGGTCCGCCAGTTTGGCGCGCCGGTGCGCACTGAAACACTGGTTCTGACCCAAGACATTCTGTCGACGGCTTACGGTGCCAACACTCCACCCTACCTGGATTCACAGACGCCGTTCACGGCAAGTGCCGACTATCCGCAGGCCTTCGTGAATGCGTTGCCGACGCTCGCAGGCTACCTGTTCAAGCCGGGCGGAGTGAGCTCGGAATATTCCAGAGGTTATTTTGCGATTGTGACATGGAAGCGATACGACTTCCACACGGCAACGGGTGCCGGACGCGGTTTGCTCCTTGCGCAGAAGGACCAGTTGGGAAATGAAGTGGGGATCGATTACGACACGCCTTACAAGCTACTGCCCGTATCAGTCACCGACTCGCAGGCCATGACGATCACGGCAGAGTACGACTACCGCGTGCTGCAACCAAAGCGGGTGGCCGACCCCAATCGGAACGTCACCGACATCACGTTTACGCCGGCGGGTCTTGTCGAAAAGGTTTGGGTAAAGGGCAAGCTGGCCAATAACGAAGGCGATCGCGACCCGACCAGGCCCGGCACCAGGTTGGAATATGGCTTGCGCGCCTTTTACGATTCCGTGCTCGTCGATCCGTCAAATCCCCAGCCCGCATATGTAAAAGCAGTCAAACGGGTGTTTTACGACACCGATCCCGATGCCACGGACGAAACCATCGAAACCCGTGAGTACTCGGATGGGTTCGGCCGCCTGCTGCAAACCCGCACGCAGGGTGAAACACTGCGCTTTGGCCATGCACATTTCGGTGGCGGTGACGCCGTGCTCGCGGCAGATCAGTCTTCGGGTGCGGGCAGCCTGGTCACCGGCACGGAAAACACGACATCGACCGACCCCAACGTCACGGTCAGCGGCTGGCAGCGCTACGACAACAAGGGGCGCGTGGTCGAGAAATTCGAGCCCTTCTTCGACACCGGCTGGGACTATGATCCGCCCGCAGCCGCGCAATACGGTCAGAAAATTTCCATGTTCTACGACCCGCGCGGTCAGGCGATTCGAACCGTCAACCCTGACGGTTCTGAACAGCGCGTGATCTACGGCGTGCCGAAGGACCTTGCGGATCCGCCGCTGTCTACGCTGGACACTGCGAAGTTCGACGCCACACCCTGGGAAGCGTATACATACGACCCAAACGACGATGCCGGGCGCACGCATGCGGCCATCTCGGTAAATTATCGT